>DASXIG010000230.1:0-7676 GCA_036498105.1 Xanthobacteraceae bacterium
ATGGCGCGATCCGGGCGGTCGAGAATCTTAGCATCGAGGTGCAGGCCGGCTCCGTGCTGGCGCTTTTGGGCCGGAACGGCGCCGGCAAGACATCCACCGTGATGGCGATCATGGGCCACACCACCATTCACGGCGGACGGATCCTGTTCGAGGGCCGCGATATCACCCGAGCGTCGCCGGTGGCGCGCGCACCGCTGGGCATCGCTTTGGTGCCGGAAGGCCGCAGGCTGTTCCCGGATCTCACCGTCGAGGAGAACCTCACCGTCGGCGGCTACTGCCGCAGCATGGCGCAGGACAGGATCAATCGCGAGCGCGTCTATGAGACGTTTCCAAGGCTCGGCGAGCGGCGCAGACAAACCGCTGGATCGCTGTCGGGCGGCGAGCAGCAAATGCTGGCCATGGGACGCGCCCTCATGGCCGAGCCGAGGCTCCTGCTGATCGACGAGCTCTCCCTTGGCCTGATGCCGAAGGTGGTCGACCTGTGCTTCGACGTGATCGAGCGATTGCGCCGAGAAGGGCTCACTATCGTCCTGGTCGAGCAGAATACCACGCGCGCGCTGGAGATTGCGGAGAGCGTTTGCATTCTGTCCTCGGGATCGGCCGTGTTCTTCGGGCCGGCGGCCGCGGCGCGCGCAGACCCGCAGCTGTTCGAGCGCTATTTTGGCGCGGCTCCGTAGGGTGCGCAAAGGCGCGCATTGCGCGGTAGTACCACACGCACGGAGTCGTGGTGCGCGCCGTGCGCACGCGCGTGGGCACGGCGCGCGAGATGTTGCTTGCACCGAATATTGGGAAAGGCGCGCCTTTGCCCACCCTACGATTCTGCGTCATGTTTAAGAAGTGGACGCGAACAGGGACGGATAAATGCGGCGGATTCTGCGGGAACGGGACGTCGAAGCGGCCGTGAAGGGCGGCGCCATCTTCGCGGCGGGCGGCGGCGGTTTCGCGGAGCACGGACGCATGCTGGGCATGGCCGCAATCAACGCCGGCGAGCCCGACCTCGTCACCATGGACGAGGTCGCGGACGATGCCTGGATCGCGACCGCCGCCGCGATCGGCGCGCCCGCGGGCACGACGGAATGGCAGATGCTCGGCGTCGACTACATCAAGGCGGTCGAGCTCGCGCAGCGCGAGCTTTGCGCCCCGATCCATGGCTTGATGATCGGGCAGAACGGCAAGTCGAGCACGCTCAACGGCTGGCTGCCGGCGGCGGTTCTCGGCACCAAAGTGATCGACGCAGTCGGAGACCTGCGCGCACATCCGACGGGCGACATGGGCTCGATCGGGCTTGCAAACTCGCCCGAGCCGATGATCCAATCGGCCGTCGGCGGCAACCGCGCACACAACGCCTACATCGAGCTCGTAGTGCGCGGAGCAACCGCGCGCGTTTCTCCCATCCTGCGGCGCGCGGCCGACATGTCGGGCGGCTTCATTGCTTCGTGCCGCAATCCCGTGCGCGCGTCCTACGTGAAGAAGCACGCTGCGCTGGGGGGCATCTCGATCGCGCTTGCGCTCGGCGAAGCCATCATCGCGGCGGAACGCAGAGGCGGTGCCGCGGTGATCGATGCGATCTGCGGGGAGATGAAGGGCGCCATCATCGGCGAGGGCAAGGTCACGCGCAAGGCAGTGAAATATACCAGTGACGCGTTCGACATCGGGACGCTGGGCATCGGCGCGGGAGCAGGCGAGCTCGTGCTCCACGTGATGAACGAGTACATGGCGGTCGAGGATGCCGGCGGAAACCGCCTCGCCAGCTATCCCGATGTGATCGCCACGCTCGACAGCGATGGGGTGCCGGCGAGCGTGGGCGAGATCAAGGAAGGCATGAAGCTCCTGGTCCTGCGCATTCCCAAGGATGTCATCCCACTCTCCTCCAGCGTGACCGATCCGTCCGTCTATCCTGCCTGTGAGAAGGCGCTGGGCATCAATCTCACCGACTACGCGCTGGGTCGGGGAGCGATGCGATGAAGCGTGCGTTCTCCGTCACTACGGGCCCATCTTTGCGCTGCAAGGGCTGGCGCCAGGAAGGCCTTCTGCGCCTGCTGGAGAACGTGCTTGCCGTGGGGGAGGACTCGGCCAACCTCGTCGTTTACGCCGCGCTGGGACGCGCCGCGCGCGACTGGCCCTCGCACGACGCCATTGTTGCAACGCTCAAGACGATGAACGAGGGCGAGACCCTCATCGTTCAGTCGGGCAAGCCGATCGGCGTGATCAGGACCCACTCCAAGGCGCCGCTGGTGCTGATGGCGAACTGCAACCTCGTCGGCCAATGGGCCAAGGCAGAGACATTCTACGAGCTCGAGAAGAAGAATCTCATCTGCTGGGGCGGCCTCACCGCCGGCGATTGGCAATACATCGGCTCGCAAGGCGTCATTCAGGGCACCTACGAGATTCTCATGCGGATCGCCGAACGCCATTTCGGCGGCGATCTCGCCGGCAGGTTCGTGCTCACCGCCGGACTCGGCGGAATGGGCGGTGCGCAGCCGCTCGCCGGCACCCTGGCCGAGGCGGCCATACTGTGCATCGAAGTCGATCCTGCCCGCATCGCGAAACGCATGGAGATCGGCTATCTCGACACTGCGGCGCCCACGCTCGACGCGGCCCTCGCCATGATCGATGCCGCCCGCGCCGAGCGCTGCGCGCTCTCGGTCGGGCTGTGCGGCAATGCCGCCGACATCTATCCCGCGATCGTGGCGCGCGGCATCGTGCCCGACATCGTCACCGATCAGACCTCCGCGCACGATCTCGTCTATGGTTATGTCCCTGCCGGTTTCTTGCTCGATCAGGTGCTCGGGCTGCGCAGCACCGACCCGGCCCGCCTGATGGCGGAGTCAACGCGCTCCATCGTCAAGCATGTCCGCGCCATGCTTGCCTTTCAGAAAGCCGGCGCCGTCGTATTCGACAATGGCAATCTGATCCGCACGCAGGCAAAGGCGGGCGGGGTGGAGAATGCATTCGAGATCCCGATCTTCACGGAGGCTTTCCTGCGGCCGCTGTTCGCGCGCGGCATCGGCCCATTCCGCTGGATCGCGCTTTCCGGCGATCCCGACGACATCCGCAAGATTGATGATGTGCTGCTGCGGCGCTTCAGCGGCAACCATATCGTTGCCAACTGGGTGAAGCTTGCGCGCGCGCGGATACCGTTCCAGGGCCTGCCGGCCCGCATCGCGTGGCTTGGTCATGGCGAACGCACCGAGCTCGGTCTCGAGGTCAACCGCATGGTGCGCGAGGAATTACTGTCGGGTCCGGTTGCGTTCACGCGCGACCATCTCGACGCCGGCGCCATGGCGCATCCCAACATCATGACCGAGAACATGCGCGACGGTTCCGACGCCATCGCGGATTGGCCGCTCCTCAACGCCTTGGTGAATTGCGCCTCCCAGGCCGATCTCGTTGCCATTCACTCCGGCGGCGGAGGTTATGCCGGCTACATGACCAGCGCGGGGGTAACGCTCATTGCCGATGGCTCCGATGCCGCCGATGAGCGCTTGCGCCTGAGCCTCACCAATGACACGGCGACTGGGGTGATGCGGTACGCCGATGCGGGCTACGAGGAGTCGCTGGACGAGATCGCGCGCGGCAACATCAATTATCTGCGGTTGCCGTCTTGAGCGATCAGGCCATGCGCGGGTTGCTCGCAACGCTGGAAAGCTGCGGGGAGCTGCATCGGGTGAAACGCCCGGTCGATCCCCGCTTCGAGATCGCCGCGGTGCTGTCGCTGCGCAAGCAAGGTCCCGCGCAGCTGTTCGAGAACGTGCGCGACCACTCCATTCCGGTCGTCGGCAATCTGCTCAATTCGCGCGAGCGCATGGCGCGCGCGCTCGGTATTGCGCGCAGCGATCTCCATGAGTTTTGCGTCGCCGCTCTGCGCACTCCGATCTCGCCGGTGGTGGTGGCACAGGCAGCGCTGCAAGCTGTCGAGCATCGCACCAAAATAGATGTTGCGAAGCTTCTTCCGGTACCCACCTGGTTCGAGCGCGAGGCTGGTCCCTATATCAGCGCGGGGGTAATCGTCGCCAAGGATCCGGAAACCGGCAGGCGCAATGTTTCGATTGCGCGGCTGCGGCTCGAAGGCGGCGCGCGCTTGATGGCCGGGATCGCGCACAATCATCATCTCTACCGGCTCGCACAGAAGGCGAAGGCGCTTGGCCGTCCGCTCGAGATCGCTGTCGCCATCGGCAATCACGCCGCCGTGCTGCTGGGCTCGCAGATGTACATGGATCTCGGCGAGGACGAATTTGCCATCGCGGGCGCGCTCCTGCGCGAGCCGCTGCGGCTCGCAAAATGCAGGACCGTCGATCTTGAAGTACCGGCCGAGGCAGAGATCGTGCTGGAAGGCGTGTTGCGGCCCGACGAGCTGATTGAGGAGGGTCCGGTCTCGGAATTCCCCGGGTTTTATGTGTCCTATGGCCCGGGGCTCCCGGTCGATATCGGCTGCGTGACGCACCGCGCCGATGCAATCTATCAGGCGATCCTCCCCGGCTTTGCCCCCGAGCATTGTCTCCTCGGCGCCGTCGCCATCGAGGCGGTGGTCTGTCATGCGCTCCAGCGCGTCATCCCCTGCGTGCGGCGGGTGCACGTCACCGACGGAGGCATGGGACGGCTGCATGCAATCATCGGCATACACCGGCCGCAGCCCGGCGAGGGCAAGCGCGCCGTGCTTCTCGCCATGGGACAGGTCAATCTGCTGAAGCTTGTCATCGCGGTCGAAGCGGACATCGATCCGGAGAATTGGACGCAGGTGGAATGGTCACTCGCGGCCCGCTTCCGCGGCCACGAAGATCTGATCGTGCTGCCCGGGATGAAAGCCGACCGCTGCGACCCCTTGCACGAGAATGCGACGGTCACCAAGATCGGCATGATCGCGACCACCCGTCCCGGCGACGGAGCTGTCGGCAGCCGTTCCGAGCTCGCCTCTCCGCCACGCGACGTGCTCTCGCGCGTACGCGACGAGATCGGCCGGTACTGATTGTGCTCTTGGGATGGGTGCGCACACGCCATTTGTAGGGTGGGTTAGTTTAGCGCCGAGCCCGCTTCGGCGAGATCGGCCGCGTAAGCCGCTGCGGTTCGGTGGGTTACGGCCTCCATTTGGTGGATTAAAGTCGGCTTGCAAGCGACTTTACTGCTAACCCACCCTACCGGCTTTCACGATTTGCGCTTGAGCGGATCCGGGCCGTATTGATTGTTGCCGTCGGTGCCGCGCCGGAAGCCGAGCACGATCAGGAACGTCAGCACAATGACGCCGGCGCCCAGGAGAAACAGGGTCTCCAGCACCCCCATCCGGTCGGGATCGCCGGTCATTCCCATGAGGTTGGTGAACATGAGCACAATGTTCGGCACAACCAGCCATCCCACGAGAAAGCCTGATTGATCGATGTCGTGCAGACGTTTCACCATCACCATGGCGGCAGGATACAGCAGGATGAGGTCGATGACGAAGCTGAGCGCGCGCAGGGAAAGCAGGTCCGACGGTGTTGGAGTAAAGGGGACATCGAGGACACGTCTAAGCGCCAACTCGACGACCAGCACGCTCAACGTACCAATCCAGTACGGCGTGCGGCCGATGCGGCCCTCCGGGCTGATGAAAAGGCTGACGACGTCCATCTCGGGCCATCCCCTGCGTTCGTGGGGCGCATTAGCTGTACTTGGTCGAAAGATAGCGAAGCGTAATCCGCCGAACGGCGACGGGGCAGGCAGCAAGACTCTGTAGCCCGGATTGCGCAAGCTGCGCTCCATCCGGGCTACGAAGATCAGCCCACGCATGGCATGAAATTTGCCGCGGCAATCCTGACAGGCTACCGTTCCCCCTCATGCAAGATAGAGGTTCACCATGACTTCTGGTCGCATCGCCAGCTCCCTCGTTGCCGCATCAGCTCGTGCTGCTGTCGCTTGTGCACTCGGCATGGTCGTGTGGGCCTCTCCCGTGCTGGCGCAGACGAGCCGCCCACTGGAGAAAATGACGTTCCTTCTGGATTTTATCCCCTACGGAAAGCATGCGCCTTTTTATGTCGCCATGGACAAGGGCTTCTGGAGGGATGCGGGATTCGACGGAAACATCGTTAAGGGAGAGGGGTCGGCGACCACGATCTCGTCCTGTGCGGCCGGCGCGGTCGATTTCGCCTTCGCCGATACTCCCAATCTCATCATCGCGCGGTCGCGGGGCGTGAAGGTCAAGGTCGCCGGCATCATCCACGACAAGTCCCTCTACGCCATTGGCACCCTGCAGGAGAACAACATCAATTCCCCGCAGGACCTCAAGGGCAAGAAGATCGGAGCTCCGGTCGGCGACGCCGGCCGCAATCTGTTTTCCGGGTTCGCCAAGCTCAACAACCTCGACCCCGCTTCGGTGCAGTGGGTCGACATGACCGCGCCGGCGCGCGCGGCGAGCCTCGTGCTGGGGCAAGTCGACGCAGTCTCGCTGTTCCTGACGGAAGTGCCAACCTTTGCCGCCAAGGTGCAGGAGACGGGCAAGAAATGGAAGGACCTGCCCTACGCGGACTTCGGCTTCGATCTCTACTCGTCGGGTCTCCTGGCGAGGGAAGACCTCATCGCGAAGGACCCCGAGCGGGTGCACCGTTTCGTCGAGTCCACGCTGAAGGCGTGGGCCTGGTCGATCGAGAATCCGAAGGAGGCGCTGGCAATCTTCATCAAGCACAATCCGGCTGTGGATCCTGACCAGGCGCGCGAGCATTTCCGCATCGCCATCCGCCACCTGATGACCGACACGGCCAGGCGCGAAGGCATCGGCTACATCGATCCCGTGAAGATGAAACGCACGGTCGCGTTCGTCTCGGAGTACTTCAACCTTCAGGACGTGTCCCCGGAGGATGTCTACACGAATGCGTTCACGCCGAAGCTCTTCCCCAAGGAAGCCGCGTTTTAGCATTTGGTTGATGTCCTTCCCCTAGTGTCCCGATTCCGAAATTCGTTTCATCGTGCGGCAAGCTCATTTGCGAATTTCGGAATCGAAGGACACTAGCAAACCTTGGATTCTAGCGTGGCTTGGTTCAGAAGTCCGCGGTCGGACTCGCGGCAAGAATGATGCGGCCTTCTGAACCGCCACACTGGCGGTGTCGTTCCATAACCCCGGGCGGTAATTGCTCTCTCGATCCATCACAGCCGCACGGGCTGTGGTCATGGATTCCGGGCTCCGCTCGCTACGCTCGCGGCTCCGGAATGACAGCATCCACCAGCGAACCGAAATGCTCGGTTCCAGTCGGGATCTGGTTGGCGGCCCGCAGCGTGCCGGGATCCCAGCGCGAGAGCCTGCGCTCGTTCGCAATCTGCGCCGAGCGATCCTGTGTGTACTCGGTCAGCGGGCGCTCACGCTGTTCCCATTCCTGCAATGCGGACGGCAGGAAGCCGTGTGTTTCCAGCGCAACCGCGAGCGCGAGCGCGTTCATCATGGCCGTGCCCGCGCCCTGGCCCAAGGTCGGCGTCATCGCGTGGGCTGCGTCACCGACGATGGCGACCTTTCCCGACGACCATCTGGTCAACTTGGTGGTCTCGTAAGCATCGTAACGCCCGCCAACGGTAAGCTTGCCGATGACAGGCGCGATCTGCGGAAACGCAGCGATCCAGATGTTGGTGCGCAGAGGGATCGCGGTCGCTTCCCGGTCCGCCACCGGGGCCATCATCGCCAGATACAGATCCTGCGCGTTGCAGGGCACATAGAGGAT
>DASXIG010000231.1:0-1743 GCA_036498105.1 Xanthobacteraceae bacterium
GCTGGGGGTGGACTATCGCCAGGTGCGCGTCACCCACGGGCAAACCGACCGCATCCCCTACGGCATCGGCGCCCACGCTTCGCGCGCCACCGTCATGACCGCATCCGCGACCCACAATGGCGCGCTGAAAGTGCGCGCCAAGGCGCTCGATATGGCCGCCGAGCTGATGCAGGCGCCAGCGGAAGCGCTCGATATCGTGGACGGCAAGGTGATGCGGAATGATGCGCCCGGGGGCCCCTCGATCTCGCTCGCCGAGATTGCGAGGCACCTTGCGCCGACTTCGACGACGCTGGGCGAGCGCGAGCCGGGGCTCTCGGCCGAAGGCTGGTTCCGCGTGCGCCATCAGGTCTATCCCTACGGCGTCCACTTCGCCGTGGTGAAGGTCGATCGCGAGACCGGCGGCGTGCAGGTCGAGCGTTATGTCATTGCCTACGATATCGGCCGCGCCATCAATCCGGCGCTGGTCGAAGGCCAGGTCGTTGGCGGGTTTGCGCAGGGGCTGGGCGGCGCGTTGCTGGAGGAATTCACGTTCAACGAGCGCGGGGACCCTCTGGCCACGACGTTGGCGGACTATCTGATGCCGACCGCGCGGGAGACGCCCGTCATCGACCTGATCCTGCGCGAGGACTATACCACCCCGCTCAATCCGCTCGGCATCAAGGGAGCCGGCGAGAGCGGCGTTACCGGTGTCGGGGCGGCGATCGCCTCCGCGATAGATGAAGCGATCGGATTGCCCGGCGCGATAACGCAGCTCCCCGTCACGCCGCAGCGGCTCAGACAAATCCTGAATGGGAAATCCGCATGCAAACCATCGCCGATGTGAGATCTCCAACGCGCGCTGCATGGAAGGCGCCGCAAGCGTCGAACCAGGACCTGCGCAGCTGGCTCGAAGCCTTGCGCGCGGCAGGCGAGGTCCAGGAGATCCACGGCGCCGATCGGGAGCGCGAGATCGGCGGGATCGTCGATCTCCATATGCGCAAGATGGGCAACCCGGCAGTGCTGTTCGACGAGATTCCCGGATACCCGCGCGGTCACCGCATTCTCGCGAACATCCTCACTTCGGTGCGGCGGATCAACCTGACGCTCGGCCTGCCGATCGACGGCTCTGCGATCGAGCTCGTCTCGTTCTGGCGCAAATACATGAAGGAGGCGCGCAGCATTCCTCCGGTCACCGACACGACAGGCCCGCTGCTCGAGAATGTCTATTCGGGCAAGGACGTGAACATCCAAACGATCCCGACGCCGCGCTGGCACGAGCACGACGGCGGCTATTACATTGGCACCGGCTGCATGGTGATCATGCAGGATCCGGATACGGGCTGGATCAATTACGGCGCCTATCGCATCCAGTCGCACGGCCCCGACGTGGCGACGGTCATGTGCTCGAAAGGCAAGCACGGCGACCTGATCAAACGCCGTTGGCACGAGCTCGGCAAGCCGTGTCCGATTGCAGTCGTGGCGGGGATGCATCCCGCGCTGTTCATGGTGGCAGGATTGGAGATTCCCTACCGCAAGAATGAATACGACGTTGCCGGCGGGCTCATTGGCGAGCCGGTGGAAGTGATCAAGGGGCCCGCGACCGGGCTGCCGATCCCGGCGCAGGCGGAGATTGCATTCGAAGGCTTCGTGCATCCCGATGATCTCCTCGACGAAGGTCCGCTCGGGGAATGGACCGGCTACTATGCCGGCGGCCACAAGAAGGAGCCCGCGATTCGTATCGCGACCTTCATGCATCGCAACGAT
>DASXIG010000232.1:0-3904 GCA_036498105.1 Xanthobacteraceae bacterium
CATTGCGGGGGTAGCTTGTCGGGTTGGGCGGCTTGGCTATACCGGCGAGCGCGGCTTCGAAATCGTGCTGCCGCGCGACGCGCGCGAGGCAATCTGGACATTATTGGCCGAGCATGCCCGTCCAGCGGGGTTTGCGGCAGCGGATATATTGCGGATCGAAGCCGGTTTTATATTGTTCACAAATGAGCTGCGGTTTCCGGTCTCGCCCGGTGAGCTTGGGCTTCAACGGTTCGCAGCCGAGCCCGCAGGCCAAACCGCAGCTCAACCGGAGCAAGCGGCTCGGCTGCTCTGCTTTCAGGCGACGTGCGATTCAGACCCCACACTCTGGCACCCGTTGTGCTCCGATCCGGACTTCCCGCCACCTCCCGGTGCGGTTCTCGTGACGTCCGCCTGCCGGAGCATCCTGACCGGCGGCGTGCTCGGATTGGGTTTTGCCCTCGCTACGACCAGGGGGTCGCAGTTGAGCGATCCCGCAGGCCTGTTCCGCGACATTCGCGAGGTCTCTCTGCCTTTTTTCGATCCGGCCAAACGAATTCCGCGCGGAGCCTGGGGCGCCGATCTGTTTCCCGAGATCGGCAGGGTTCATTCATTCCAATGATGATGTGATTGCCGCGCTCTCTTTGACTTGCCAATTTGGCTGAACGTAGGCTTCTCAACCCTATCGCCCTTCCGTTCCCAGCATCGGAGCCTGTCATGTCCTCAGCAACGACCTTGCAAGCGCCTGCGCAGCCGCGCAGGAAGGTCACAATCCCTTCGCTCATGAAAAAGATGAAGGAGGGCGAAGCCGTCGTGCAGATGGCCGTGTACGACTACCGCAGCGCGGTCGTTGCCGACCGGCTGGGAATCGACATTCTGTGCGTGTCCGATACGGGGGGCATGGTGTTGTTCGGACACCGCAGCACCGTCTCGGTGAGCTTCGACGAAGTCATGTTCATGGCACAGGCTGTCGATCGCGGCTCTCGATACGGGCTGCGGATGGTCGATATGCCGTATTGGAGCTTTCATGTGTCACCCGAGCAGGCGGTCGAAAACGCCGGCAGGTTCGTCGCGCAGGCAAATGCCGAAGTCATGAAATGCGAAGGCAATCGCCACCACGTGCGCAATATCGAAGCCATCATCAAGGCGGGGATCCCCGTGCAGGGACACATCGGGATTACGCCCATGCGCATGCCGCAGCTCGGCGGGTTCACGGCGCAGGGCAAGACGTCGGCGCGGGCGCTCGAGCTTGTGGATGATGCTCGGCAGATGGTCGACGCCGGATGCTTCTCCATCATGTGCGAGGTGACGACTGAAGAAGTCTGCCAATTTCTGACCGAGACGCTTCCAGTCCCGGTTGTCAGCCTGGGAGCAGGGAACAAGGCCCATGGCGTTCACATCATCAGCTCCGATCTCTTCCACCTCTACGAAGAGCACACGCCAAGACATTCCAAGATCTACACGGACCTCATCCCGATCATCGAGGATGTCTATACGCGTTACATGACCGACGTACGGGCGCGCGCCTATCCCGGCCCGGAGCACACGGTGTACATGACACCTAAGGAGCTCGAGCAGTTTGCAGCGAAGGCAGGCTGGACCAATCCGCCGATGGAAGCCGCGGTCCAACGCGAGACGAGCAAGCGGAAGCCAGCGCAAACCGCCGCGTAGGGATTTGAGTCGATCGCCCCGACTAGGTTGAAACAAGCGGATCAATACGGAGACTTGTGAGACAAAGACATAGACAAAAACAAAAGCGTTGATGCGGGCGAGAAAGAAGACCCGTAAAGCTGGGGAGGATAATCTTGGACAAGACAGCCACTTCTGTGCTTGGCGACGAAACTCGGCACATGATCGATCAGATGATCACGGCCGAGCAGCGGCATTTGGCGAAGCGCCGCGGCGAGGAAGTATGCGCGTGCAGGGACGGCATGTTCCCGCGCGATCCATCGACCAGTCGTCGCTCCTTGCTGTTTGCCGCCGGCTCGACCGCAGCGAGCGTGGCCGTGCTGGCCAACGCAGCAACAGCCGCGGAGCAGAAAGCCCCGCCGGGCGCGCATTTCTTCCACCCGCCTGCAGATCCGACCAAGGAGCTTGGCCGCCCAGTCGCCGCCGACGGCGGCTATGGATCGCGCTCCCAGTTCGAGACGGAGGTGCGCTGGCGTTATCCGACGGCGAATGAATACAGCTCCTGGAGCATGAGCCCGCTCGACAGCATTGTGGGGAATCTCACCCCGTCGGGGCTGCATTTCGAGCGTCACCACGGCGGCATCCCGACCATCGACCCATCGAAACATATGCTGTTCGTGCACGGCATGGTGCAGGCGGCAAGGAAATTCTCGATGGCGGATCTGAAACGTTTTCCGTACGTCGTCCGCAAACATTTCATCGAATGCTCAGGCAACGGTCTGACCGAGTGGGTGAAGCCCACGCTGAAGACCGTGCAGGGTACGCATGGCCTGATCAGTACGTCGGAATGGACGGGGGTGCCGTTCGCGAGCATCGCCCGCGAGGTCGGCCTCAAGCAGGGCGCGGCCTGGGTCCTCGCCGAAGGCGCCGACGCCGCGGTCATGACGCGCAGCATCCCGCTCGAGAAGATGCTCAAGGATGCGATCCTGGCTTATGGGCAAAACGGCGAAGCGATTCGGCCTGAGCAGGGCTATCCGCTGCGGCTGATCCTGCCGGGCTGGGAGGGCAATACGCATATCAAGTGGCTGCGGCGGCTCGAGTTGAGCGACAAGCCGTTCATGACCCGTGAGGAGACGTCGAAATACACGGACCTGTTGGCAAATGGGAAGGCACGGCAGTTCACGTTTGAAATGGATGCGAAGTCGGTCATCACCTTTCCCTCCGGTGAGATGAAGCTACCCGGCCCCGGCTTCTACAACGTCAGCGGCTCGGCTTGGTCCGGACGCGGTCGCGTGCAATCGGTCGACGTATCGCTGGATGGCGGCAAGACTTGGTACCCGGCGCGGTTGGATACGGTACCTGAGCCGATTTCCACAGTACGCTTCAGCTTTCCGTGGAGCTGGGACGGCAAACCCGCGGTGCTGCAGAGCCGCTGCACCGACGAGACCGGCTATGTGCAGCCTTCACTCGCGCAACTCACGGCCATCCGCGGAGCCAACGGCCCGTTTGGCTCTGTGTACCATCTCAATGCGATCCAGAGCTGGGCCGTGTCCGCGGACGGGAGTGTGAGCAATGTCCACGCGTAACATTTCTTATGCCGCAGCCTGCCTCGGCGTGGCCCTTGCGCCGCTCGGCGCATTCGCGCAGGTGCAACAAGCATCGTTCGGCTTTGGCTCGGCCATGAGCCCGCAGGATCTCGCGGCGTTCTTCGCGATACCGCCGGACGGGGCCGGGCTGCCGTCCGGCAGCGGAGATGCGGCGAAAGGGGCCAGGGTCTACGCCGAGAAGTGCGCCGCCTGCCATGGCGCGCAGCTCGAAGGCAATCCCGCGAAGGGCATCGGCGGGGACAAATTGATCGGTGGCCGCGGCACACTCGCCAGCAAGGCCCCGGTCAAGACGGCCGAGAGCTATTGGCCATACGCTACGACGCTGTTCGACTACATCAAGCGGGCAATGCCGTTCAACACGCCCGGATCTCTGAGCGACGACGATGTTTACAGCGTCGTCGCCTACATTCTCTCCGAAGCGAAGGTCATCAAGCCGGATGATAGAATGGATCCGACGACGCTGCCAAAAGTGGTCATGCCTAATCGCGATGGATTCGAAGTAGACCCGCGGCCCGAACTGCAACTGTACAAGTAGTACTAGTGTCCCGATTCCGAAATTCGTTTCATCGTGCGGCAAGCCCTTTTACGAATTTCGGAATCGAAGGACACTAGCAAACCTATGATTCTAGTGTGGCTTTGGTTCAGAAGTCCGCAGTCGGACTGGCGGCAAGAATGATGCGGACTTCTGAACC
>DASXIG010000233.1:0-9112 GCA_036498105.1 Xanthobacteraceae bacterium
TCGAGCTTTCCCCAGGCTGCGCCCGTTGTGATCATCGCGGACTGGGAGGCCAAGCACGGCCTCAAGAAAGTGGCCACGCTGGTTTCCGATTTCGCGCCCGGCCACGACTCCGAAACCTATTTCAAGGAGCGCTTTACCCAAGCCGGCGGGGAGGTTGTTCTGTCCTTGCGCGTGCCGTTGCTCAACCCGGATTTCGCACCCTTCCTGCAGCGCGTGCGGGACGCTGCACCGGAAGGTGTCTTCGTATTCGTCCCGGCCGGTCAGGCCGCTACCTTGATGCGGCAATTTGTGGAGCGGGGCCTGACCAGCTCCGGCATCCGCCTGTTCGGAGCCGGCGATATTACCGACGACGACCTCCTCGACAGCATGGGCGACGCCGCGCTCGGCATTGAGACGGCATACTTCTATTCGGCGGCTCACCCCTCGGAGAAGAACAAGACATTCGTCGAGGGCGTAAAGCGGGCAAACAACGGCATGCGGGCCAACTTTTTCGGTGTCTCGGGCTACGACGGAATGCATCTCATCCATGAAGCGGTCAAAAAAACCGACGGCAAGACCGACGGCGAAAGCTTCATCGGCGCAGTGAAGGGCATGGCGTGGGAAAGCCCGCGCGGGCCGATGACGATCGATCCGGAAACGCGTGACGTCATAAACAACATCTATCTGCGCAGGGTCGAAAAGGTGAACGGCGAATTGTGGAACGTCGAGTTCGCCACCGTGGAGAACGTGAAAGACCCCGTGAAGGCGGCGCGGAAATAGCCGCCCTCCGGTCACGGATCTAATCCGCAATCACCGCGATGGCGTTGATCTCGATCAGGTACTCCGGCGAGACCATCTTGGTCACCTCGACCATGGTGGATGCCGGCAGCGGCGGCTTGAAATACTGGCTGCGCACTTTGTGGATGGTTTCGAAATGCTCCATGTTGCGCACGTAGACGTCCACGCGGCATACGTCGTCGAGCGTGCCGCCGGCCGCCTCGACCGCGGCCTTGATGTTCTCGCAGACCTGCCGGGTCTGCTCGGCGATGTCGCCGATGCCGGCAATCAAGCCGTCGGGCTTGCGCGCCGTCATCCCCGAGATGAAGACGAGCTTGCCTTGCGCCTCGACCATGGTGGCCTGGGAGAATACCCCGACCGGCTTTCTGATGGCGCTCGTCGATATCTCACGCTTGGGCATGTCTCGGCTACTCCTCCGGCGCGGCGATGGCGCGAGCGGCGCGACCTTCCGGGGGCGTTGAGGTCCCTCCCGCGCTGCTGCCTTCTGCCCAAGGCGCCACGAATATACAATCCAGGACCGCGTGTAGGGGCGGGTTTGAAACCCGCCCGTACGAAACACCGGAGCTTTGCGCGGCCCGCACACCAGCGTGTGTTGAGATCCTTTCGCCGGCCAAATATAATTCACAAATGAAGAAACTCAGCGTGCGATTACCGGAGGATCTGATAATCCAAATCGAAAGGGAGGCGCGCCGGCGCAGAGTCTCCAAGTCGCAGATCGTACGCGAGCGCCTGTCGCCCGGGAGATCCCGGGATCAGCCATCGTCGTCGCTTGGCATCATCGAGCAAGTTTTCGGGTCGGTGGACGGTTTGCCCGCTGATTTGAGTACTCGAAAGAAGCACTATCTGAAACTTTGGGGTTATGGCCGGATTAAATGAATGGCCAGCTTGATGGGCAAAGCACTCATTGCGGTCGTCGCGTGCGCGGTGATGGTGGCGCCGCCCCTGGCAGCAGCGCAGGTCATCACCGTGGGCGCGACCAGCAGCACCAGCGACGCGCCGATCTACATCGCGGAGAAGAAGGGCTATTTCCAGGCCGAGGGCCTGGACGTGAAAGTGACGAGCTTCCGCTCGGCCGCGGACATGGTGGCGCCGCTCGGCGCCGGGCAGCTCCAGGCCGGCGCGGGCTCGGCTTCCGCGGGGCTCTACAACGCCGTGGCGCGCGGCATCAGGATCAAGATCGTGGCGGACAAGGCCTCATCGCCTCCCGGCTACGGCGCTACCAAGATCCTGGTGCGCAAGGACCACGTGGAGAACGGGCGCTACAAGGAGCTCAGGGACCTCAAAGGGATGAGATTTGCGATGAATGCTCCGGGCGTGAGCAATACATCGACCCTGAACACGCTCCTGCATTCCGCCGGCCTGAAATATTCCGACGTGGAGACGATAGATCTTCCCCTGCCCGACCATGTCGCAGCGCTCAAGAACAAGTCCGTCGATGCCGCAGCTTCGGTCGAGCCGGCGCCGGCGATTGCGATCAGGGATGGCGACGCGGTGTTGATCAAATCGGATGACGAGATTCTGCCTAATCACCAGATCGCCGTGCTGCTTTATTCCGAGGATTTCGCGCTCCATCAGACCGAGCCGGCCAGACGCTTCATGCGCGCCTATCTCCGCGCCGTTCGTTTCTACAACGATGCGCTCGCGAATGGCCGGCTGGAGGGGGCGACTGCGGACGAGGTGATCGCAATCCTGTCCGAGGCGACGCCGATCAAAAGCCGCGAGATCTACAAGCTGATCACCCCTACCGGCATGAATCCGGACGGCCAGGTCAACAGGCCAAGCCTCGCCTATGATCTTGCGTTTTATGCCGAACAGGGTCTGATCAAGGGCAAGATCGCGCTCGACGATGTAATCGACGGCTCGTTCGTGCAGGCGGCGGTTGCGGCGCTGGGTCCATACCGAAGGTAAGCTTTCCGCCGTCATGCGGCGCCATAACGAATAAAAACGGAGAATGCCGTGCTGGCGCGTACCGCATCGATGCACGATCGCATCGCCATGTACAACGGCAATGCGCTCAAGATCGGGATCTTCGGCGCAAACTGCTCCTCGGGGCGTTCGGCGACCAAGGTGCCGGAGCGCTGGTCCGCGAGCTGGCCGGACTGCCTGCGCCTTGCCCGCATGGCGGACGAGGCGGGGATCGATTTCATGCTGCCGATCGGCCGCTGGAAAGGCTACGGCGGCGAGACCGATTTCCACGGCTCGACGCTCGAGACCATCACCTGGGCGGTGGGCCTCCTCGGCGCGACCGCGCGGATCACCGTGTTCGGCACCGTGCATGCGCCGCTGTTCCATCCCCTCATCGCCGCGAAGGAGTTCGTCACCGCCGACCATGTCGGAGAAGGCCGCTTCGGTCTCAACATCGTCGTCGGCTGGAACGAAGGCGAGTTCGAGATGTTCGGCGTGAAGCAGCGCGAGCACGATGTCCGCTATGATTATGCCCAGGAGTGGCTCGATGTCGTCACACGGGCCTGGTCGGACGAATCCCAGTTCGATTACAATGGAGAGTTCCTGCGCCTCAACGGCGTGCGCGCCCATCCCAAGCCCTATGGCGGCACGCGGCCCATTCTCATGAATGCGGGCTCCTCCCCGGTCGGCCAGGCGTTCGCGTTACGCAACTGCGACGCATTCTTCGTGGCTACCGCGGGATCGCGCACATCGCTCGAGGGCAACGCGCAGAAGGTCGCCGACATCAAGGCCGCCGCGCAACAGCTCGGCCGCGAGATCGAAGTCTACACGGTCGGCCAGGTGGTCTGCCGCCCTTCGCAGAAGGAAGCGGAGGAGTACTACCGCCACGCCATGATCGAAAACGCGGATTGGGGCGCGATCGACGGCATGCTGGCAAACAGGAACATCACTCCCAAAACCATTCCGCTCGAGGAATACGAGGCGAAGCGCCGCTATTTCGCTGCCAACGCGGTGGGCGGCTATCCTTTCGTCGGCACGCCCGATCGGGTGGCGGAGGAGCTCGCCGCCATCAGCAAAGCAGGCGTGCGCGGCATCGCGGTGTCCTTCGTCAATTATCTCCTGGAGCTGCCGTATTTCTGCGACGAGGTACTGCCTCGCCTCTCGCGAGCAGGCGTGCGCACGCCGGCGCAAACGGGTTGACCGGCCATGAATGGATCCGTTCTCGCCATTACCGCTGCCTGCGTTTTGGCGGCAAGCGCCGTCCGGCCCGCTCCAGCTGAAACGGTGCCGCCGGATTGGCCGCAGCGAACCATTCGCATGATTGTTTCCTTCGGACCGGGTGGTGGCGCGGACATCATCGGGCGCATCATGGCGCAATCCCTGCAAGAGAAGCTCGGCCAGCCCGTGGTGGTGGAAAATCGCCCGGGGGCCGCCGGCACGCTGGGCAATGAAGCGGTCGCCCGCACCGAGAAGGACGGCTACACCCTGGGTGTGATGACTGCCGGCCAGATCATCGCGGCGGTCATGAACAAGTCGTTGCGCTATGATACCTTGACCGCCTTCGATCCGATTTCTCTGGTTGCACGGGCTGGCCTGATCATCGTGGCGCGGCCCGACTTTCCCGCTAGTGATGTCAGGGAGCTGATCGCGGCGGCTAAGGCGCGCCCTGGCAAGATTACTTTCGCGAGCCCCGGCTTTGGCGCAACGCAGCATTTCACCGGGGAGCTGTTCAAGCAGATTTCCGGCGTCGATATCCTGCATGTGCCCTTCCGCACTTCGCCAGAGGCGATCGCCGCCGTGCTCGGCGGACAGGTCGACGTGCTGTTCGATACGATTTCCGCTGTCCTCGGGCAGGTGTCTTCGGGGCAGCTCAAGGCGCTTGCGGTCACCGGCAAGGACCGGTTTCCAGCCGTGCCGGATGTTCCCGCCGCGATCGAATCCGGCGTGCTCCCGGGTTACGACGTGACAACCTGGTATGGCCTCTTTGCTCCGAGCGGCACGCCGCCCGTGGTCATTGGCAGGCTCAACAAGACGGTGAACGAAATCCTCGCGCAGGCGGACGCGCAGGAGCGATTGACCAAGGCCGGCGTGGTCGTGCAGGGCTCGACCCCCGAGGCGTTCGGACGGCACATGGCGGACGAGTTCACGCGCTGGAACGCGGTCCGCGAGAAGGCGGGCATCCCGCAACAGTAGGTGGGCTGCCGCGATTGACGCAGTGCCTCCGATTTGAAGTTCCTATGGTGGTAGCCGCGAGCTAGTGAAGGAACTTCAAATCGAAAAGCGGCACTAGAATCATAGCTTTGCTAGTGCCCCTTTGCTTCCGAAGTTCGTGTCAGAGGGTGCCGCAATGTATCACCAACTTCGGAAGCGGGGCACTAGGGCTTGACCCGCGCACCCACGTCTTGTTGTTGGACCAAGCCTTGTCGGGCCAAGCCGTGGTTGGCCGGGACAATCCCCGGATCAAGTCCGGGCGCGGCCATGACGATCGAGGGACCCAATGACAACATTCGATTTTTCCCCGCTCCTGAGAGCGGGATTGCCGCCGGCGGCGGCACGGTGGACGGGCTTTCCCAAATACAATTTCACCGGCGGCCACAACGATACCGACCATGTCCCTGTCGATGGTCTCATCGCCGCCGTCAACGCGGTCCTTGCGCGCGAAGGCGCGACGCTTGCGACCTACGGGCTGCAAAGCGGTCCCCTCGGCTATCATCCCCTGCGCGCGTTCCTGGTCGAGAAGCTCCGGCAGCATGCCGGCATCTCCTGCACGGCCGATGAAATTCTGATCACCTCGGGGTCGTTGCAGGCCATCGATCTCGTCAACGGAATTCTGCTCGCTCCCGGAGACACGGTGGTGATCGAGCAGGAAAGCTATGGCGGCGCTCTCTCCCGGTTGAGCAGGCTCGGCGTGAAAATGGTGGGCATTCCGCTCGATGGCGAAGGCATGCGCATGGATGACTTGGCGTCCGCGCTCTCCGATCTCGAGCGCCAAGGCATCCGGCCCAAATACATCTACACCATTCCGACAGTGCAGAACCCGACCGGCAGCATCATGCCGGAAGACCGCCGGCGCGAGCTGCTGCGCATCTCCCGCGCGCATGGGGTGCCGATCTTCGAGGACGACTGCTATTCGGACCTGGTGTGGGACGGCGAACGCCCGCCGGCGCTCTACGCCATGAGCGATGGGAGCGGCGTCATCCACATCGGCTCTTTTTCCAAATCGATCGCGCCAGCCCTGCGGGTGGGCTACATCGTCGCGGGCTGGGATGTCCTCTCGCGCATGCTCGCGCTCAAGACCGACGCAGGCTCGGGCGCGTTGGAGCAGATGGTGCTCGGCGAGTACTGCCGCGAACATTTCAATGAGCATGTTCCGGCCCTGACGCGCGGATTGCGGGCAAAGCTCGATACCCTCATGGATACGCTGGCCGAGCAGTTCGGGACGGCAGCGGAATTCGATGTACCGCGCGGCGGGATCTTCCTGTGGGTGAAGCTGCCCGATGGGGTGGACACCTGCAAGCTTGCGGAAGCCGGCCTGGCCTCCGGGGTGGCCATCAACCCGGGGCCGGAATGGTGCACCGACAAGGCGCACGGCAAATGCCGGCTGCGCCTTTGCTTTGCGCATCCTTCCCATGCAGGCATTCGCGCCGGCATCGCAGCCCTTGCTGAGGTCTGCCGCCGCGAGTTCGGAGTACCGGCGAGGATTGCCAATGTGGAGCAGCCCGCGGCCGCCCAATGAGCGCATTCCCGGATGAGGGCGCTGCGACATCGCGGGGAAGAAGGTCCCGGATTGCGCAAGCGCAATCCGGGCTATACGTCGAATTCGTGCATGGGCCGTCCTGTCGCGCTGACAAGTCGTTTCCATTTGTGCCATGGTCGGGCTCATTCGGAGCGCGGGAGCAGTCCGGACGCTCGCATGCGACCACGATCTAAATTTAGTGTCATGTCCGCCGTTGCGGTGCTCTGCCTGGCTGCAAGCGCCGCGCGCGCGCAGACGAGCCCGGTCGCGGAGATCGCCGCCTACGAGGGCGCAGATCGCCAGCAGCGGCTCCTCGAGGGCGCAAAACGCGAGAAGGAGCTCACCTTCTATTCGTCCATCCCGCCCGCGGATATTGCCGCTCTGGTCGCGGCCTTCGACAAGAAATACGGGCTTAAGGTCAAGGTCTGGCGTTCGGATTCCGAAGGCTTTCTGCAGCGGGTCATGAGCGAGGCGCGGGGGCGGCGCTTCGAAGTGGACATCGTCGCCGGCGCCAGCTCGGCGCTCGAGCCGCTCTATCGCGAAAACCTGCTGCAAGAGGTGAAGTCGCCATATCTCGCCGACATCGCTCCCGAAGCGATCCGGCCGCACGGCCAGTGGGCGGCCATCTATCTCACCCTGTTCGTGCAGGCCTACAACACCAATCTCGTGCACCGGGACGCGCTCCCCAGATCATACGAAGATCTGTTGCGGCCGGAGTGGAAGGGTAAGCTCGCCATCGAGGCCGACGATTTCGACTGGTTTTCCGAAGTGATAAAGGATCTCGGTGAGCAGAACGGGCTGCAGCTTTTCCGCGAGATCGTGGCGAGGAACGGCATCTCGGTGCGCAAGGGGCACAGCCTGATCAACAACCTCATTGCCGCCGGGGAGGTGCCGCTTGCGCTTTCCGCCTACGGTTACCTGGCCGAGCAGAGCAAGCGCAGAGGTGCGCCGGTCGACTGGTTCACCCTGCCGCCGGCCGTCGCACGGTCCACGGCCGAGGGACTTGCCCGCAACGCGCCACACCCGAATGCCGCGCTTCTGTTCTATGATTTTCTCATGGCGGATGCCCAGCAGATCTTCGCTGATCGACAGTTCATTCCGGTCCGCCGCAATATCGAGCCGCCGTACAAGCTTGCCTTCAAGCTCATCGATTCCGCCGCGATGCTCGACCAGGCCCGCAGGTGGCAGGACCTCTTTCAGAAGACGATCGTGGGGCCGTCGAGATGAGCCGCCGCGATGCGCTACATCGAGCAGAAGATCTGCTACAAGAACGCGCAAAGCATGTTTGGGCTCATGAGAGACGCGCCTGACGCATCCCGCAGCGAAAACAATGAGGACGGAATGATTGTTCAGCCGGCGGCAGCGGTTTTGGTCGCGGCG
Source organism: Xanthobacteraceae bacterium (assembly GCA_036498105.1). Taxonomy (GTDB): domain Bacteria; phylum Pseudomonadota; class Alphaproteobacteria; order Rhizobiales; family Xanthobacteraceae; genus VAZQ01. Next base: position 7,799 of record DASXIG010000233.1, read on the forward strand.
CTGCTTGCGGTGCCTGCCGCGCGCGCCGATGACATCGCCACCTTCTACCGGGACCACGAGATCACGTTCATCGTCGGCACTGGTACCGGCGGCAGCCACGATGCGTACGCCCGGCTGATCGCGCGCCATCTCGGCCGCTTCATCCCCGGAACTCCCCGCATCACTGTGCAGAACATGCCGGGTGCGGCCGCCCTGCGCGCTGCGAACTATATCTACAATTTCGCCCCCAACGACGGCACGGCGATCGGGATGTTCTCGCGCAACATTCCGCTCATCGGCCTTCTCGGCGGCACGAACGTTCAGTTCAATCCGCGCAAGCTGACCTGGCTCGGCTCTCCCGCGAGCTTCCAGAACGACGCCAATATTCTCATTGTGCGCAAGGACGCGCCGGTCAAATCCATCGACGAGGCGCGGCGGCAGGATCTCCCGCCTCTGGTGCTCGGTGGCAGCGCCGAGGGCGGCATCGGCAACGACGTGCCGATCATTCTGCATGATACGATCGGGCTCCACATCAAGCAGGTCGTCGGCTTTCCCGACAATCCGGCGATCTATGCTGCGATCGAGCGTGGGGAGGTCCACGGCCGCACGGTCGATCTCTCCTCGTTGAAGGCCGTGAGACCGGATTGGCTCAGCCCGGAGAGCGGCTTCCGCGTGCTGGTGCAGTTCGCGCGCGCCAGCCGACATCCCGAATTGCCCGACGTGCCGACCGCGCGCGAGCTCGCGAAGAACGAAGCATCGCGCGCGCTGATCGAGCTGGCGGAGATGCCCTATGCGATTGCGCGCCCGATCGCGGCGCCGCCGGGCCTGCCGGCCCGGCACGCGCAGGCCCTGCAGCAGGCATTTCTCGCGGTCTACCGCGATCCGCAGTATCTCAGCGATGCCGCCGAGCTGAAGCTGGATGTGAGCCCGATCGACGGCGAAGAGGTGCTGCGCGCCATCAATGCGATCGCGGCCGCGCCGCCGGAATTCCTGGAATATGCCCGCAAGCTCTTTGCGGAAACCAAGGGAGGCGGTTAGCGCCGGCATGCGACGCAGCCTCGAGCGCATTCTCACGACCCACGTCGGCAGCCTGCCCCGCCCTGCCGACCTTCTCGACGAGCTCGCGGCGGAGCAGCAGGGCAGACCGGCCGACGAGACCGCGCATGCCGCGCGGTTGCGCAGCGCCGTCAAGGACGTCGTGCACAAGCAGATCGAGATCGGCATCGACATCATCGACGACGGCGAGTTCGGCAAGGCCAGTTTCGTGTCTTATGTCAACGAGCGGCTCGGCGGTTTCGAGATGGACCGAGAGAGCCCGCGCCAGAACCCGTGGGC
>DASXIG010000234.1:0-5187 GCA_036498105.1 Xanthobacteraceae bacterium
TGGACGCTCGGCTTCGTCAAGGACTCCCCACAGTCCCACCACTATGAGGAGCTCGCCGATCGCATCTCGGAGGCGCTCGGCTTCATGCAGGCCTGCGGGCTTGACCTCGAGAGCCATCCCGAGCTCAAGAGCACCGATTTCTATACCAGCCACGAGGCGCTTCTCCTCGGCTACGAGCAGGCCATGACGCGCGAGGATTCGACGCGGCCCGGCACTTTCTGCTGCACGTCGGCCCATATGCTCTGGATCGGCGACCGCACCCGGCAAGCGGACCACGCCCACGTCGAGTTCTGCCGCGGCATCATGAATCCGCTCGGGCTCAAGTGCGGGCCGAGCAGCAAGGTGGACGAGATGCTCCGGCTCATCGACATCCTCAACCCGGAGAATGAGCCCGGTCGGCTGACGCTCATCGTGCGGCTCGGCTCCGACAAGGTCGCCGAGCAGCTTCCCGCCATGATCCGCGCGGTCCAGCGCGAGGGCAAGGTCGTGGTGTGGTCGTGCGACCCAATGCACGGCAACACCATCACCTCCGAAACGGGCTACAAGACCCGGCCGTTTGACCGCATCCTGTCCGAGGTGAAGACCTTCTTCGCGGTTCACCGCGCCGAAGGCACGCACGCCGGTGGCGTGCATCTGGAGATGACCGGGCAGAACGTGGCCGAATGCACCGGTGGGGCGCGCATGATCACGGATGCGGATTTCAAGGACCGCTATCACACGGTCTGCGACCCCCGGCTCAACGCGGAGCAATCCATCGATCTTGCGTTCCTGCTTGCGGATCTGCTCAAGGCCGAGCGCACCGCGAAGGCGCGGCCGCTGCCGGCTGCCGCGGGGCTGTAATCCCTCCCCTTACCTCCCCCTGAAAGGGGTCGGGTGGGGGTCCGCCACCGGCGCGCGATCTCAAGATCATCGTCGTCCGAATGGACCCCGACCCGGCTCGCTTCGCTCGCCGACCTCCCCCTTTCAGGGCAGGGGAATCGCATATGGATTTGAGATTTCTGTCGCATCCGATTCAAAACATGGATTTTGAGGACGACTCCCACAATGAAGGGGGAGTCGGATGGGCAAATTCAAGAAGGCTTTCAGAGAGTTGGACGACCCGCGGGCTGCCAACGCTACCCACGACCTGCTGGAGATCTTGTTTATTGCGTTGGCCGCTGTGTTGTGCGGGGCGGAAGGCCCCTCGGACATGGCGGAGTTCGGCCGCTCGAAAGAACAGCTGTTGCGAGGAATCCTGCGGTTGGAGAACGGGATTCCCAGTCACGATACCTTCGGGCGGGTCTTCCGCATGCTGGACCCGCGATCGTTCGCGATCTCGTTTCGCCGCTTCATGGTGGCGTTTGCGAGCTTCAATCACATCGATCTTACCGGGGTCATTGCTATCGACGGCAAGGCTCTGCGCGGCGCTTACGAACGCGGTCGAAGCGCAACCCCGCTGCACATGGTCAATGTGTTCGCGGCGGAGGCGCGAATGGCACTTGCCTCGATCAAGGCGCCCGGCCGCAACGAGGCGCTGGGAGCGCTGGAAGTGCTGCAAATACTGCATCTCAAGCACTGCATCATCACCGCAGATGCGCTGCACTGCCATCGGAAATTTGCCGCGTCTGTGCTGGAGCGGGGTGGTCAGTACGTCCTGGCTCTCAAGGAAAATCAGAGCAAGCTGTACGCAGCGGTGGCGGCTTGCTTTGCTCGTGCCGGTACACGCAGCAGTGTCGAACGGCTCGAACCTTCCACTCACGATCGACGCGAATGGCGGCGCGCCACGGTCATGCGCAATACCAGTTTGGCGGCCCACCCACGACTTTCCCGGGGTTGCCGCGGTGGCGCGCATCACCTCGCGTCGACGGCTGCATGGTACCCGCGCCGAGAAGCCCTTCGTGCGCTACTATCTGCTCTCCAAATACATCCCGGCCAAGAAGTTGCTGGCAATCGTGCGCAGTCATTGGGCGATCGAGAACCAGCTGCATTGGGTGCTCAAGCGCGCAGGCTGGGACGATTCCTTCCTGCTTGGGCTGCTTGGCCATATGCGATAGCCCTGCCTTTCAGGGGGAGGTATTTCACGGCCCGCTGCAGGAGCCGCCGCCGAGGACGCAGAATTTCGCGCAGTGCGGATGATTGAGGCGCACCGGGCCGGAGGCTTCCTTCAGCGTGGCGCCGAGCTCGAACTGCTCGTCATAGGGCACGAGCGTGCAGGCGAGGACGACCGGGCGGGCGCTGCCTTTGCGCTTGACCACCATGCGTGAGCTCGCGCACATCACATCCGCCGGCGACTTGCCGAGAACCCCCCAGCAGGCTTCCGTAATTTCCGGCACATCCCCGTTCGCGTCCATTTCGGGAAAGAGCACCAGCGCGGCGGGATCGTTGGCGTCGAGCGGAATTGCGTACTCCAAAAACAGCCGAGCGTAACCCGCGCGCTCGGCCTGCGGGTCGTCGTCCCATACGGTGCGCCCCGCCACCGCCACCCTGAACCCCGCACGCACCAGCCAGAGGAGCCCTTCCAGCGTGGGCCTGAAGGTGCCGGGGCCGCGCTCCTCTTCGTGGCGCTCCGGCGTGAAATGATCGAGCGACACCCGGATGGTGAGATTGTCTGCAAGACCGGAATTGACGAGACGAGAATGGAGTTCGCGGAGCTTTGATTTTTTTCGCTGCATCGGGCGCATGGCATTCGTCAGCACGAGCACCCGAAACCCGCGCGACAGGGAGTCTTCCAGCATGCCGAGCAAATGCGGATTCATGAACGGCTCGCCGCCGGTAAATCCGATCTCCTGCGTACCCCATCCGCCGCGCGCGATTTCGTCGAGGTAGGCAATCACATCGTGCCGAGCGAGATAAACCAGACGATCGTTCCTCGGGTTGGATTCAATGTAGCAATTGCGGCAAGTGATGTTGCACAGCGTGCCGGTATTGAACCACAGCGTTTTCAGGTGCTGGAGCGCGACGTTTGCGCGCGCTTCGCCGGTCAGGGTGAAGAACGGGTCTTTGAATTTGCGCGCGTCCAATCTTGGGCGTTGACCGCTATCGGGTCCTGCTCCAACGGCCCGGCGCAATGAGCGATGATCTGTCGCTTTCTGCATTGCAATCTCGATGTCATTCCGGGGCGCCGGATGTTGGGCGGCGGGTTTCAACCCGCTCCTGTGCTCGCGATCCCGGAATTACGAATGCTATCACGTTGACGGCCGATTGCCGTCAGGCGGCGATGGGCGACTCACGATGTTGTGTTCGCTCAGGAGACAGGGCACCACGCACGCTCAGCCGCCCTCGCGGAACTCCGGATAGAGGGTCATGCCACCGTCCACGAACAGCGTCGTCCCCGTGACGTAGTCGGACTCGTCCGACGCGAGCCATACAACCGCCTTGGCAATGTCCTCGGGCTCGCCGATCCGGCCATAGGGAATAAGCTTGAGCAGCGCCTCGGCCGCAACCGGGTCGGACCAGGCACTCTTGTTGATGTTCGTCTTGATCGCACCGGGCGCTACGCCGTTCACGCGGATCTTCTTCTCCGCCACCTCCTGCGCCAGGCTTTTCATCATCAGCATGACGCCGCCCTTCGAGGCGGCATAATTGACGTGCCCGGCCCAGGGAATCACTTCGTGCACCGAGCTCATGCAGATGATCTTGCCGAGCGCGTGCGAGCTCGAGGTAGGCCCCTGCGCGAGGAATTGTTTGACCGCCTCCCGCGCACAGAGAAACTGGCCGGTGAGGTTGACCTCGATCACGCTGCGCCACTGCTCGAGCGTCATCTCGGCGAAGGGAGCGTCGCGCTGCAGCCCGGCGTTGGCGACCAGAATGTCGAGCCGGCCGAATGCGGCGACGAGCTGCGCAAACATCGTGCGCACCTGACTCTCGTTCGCGACATCGGCTTCGAGCGTGATCGCATGGCCCCCTGCTGCTTTGATGTGCGCGGCAATCTCTTCGGCAGGTTGCTTGCCGCCGTGGTAATTGACGCCGACCTTGGCGCCGGCCGCTGCCAGCGCAACGGCGCTTGCCGCTCCGATTCCCGAGCTTCCCCCGGTCACGAGCGCGGCCTGACCCGAAAGAAGGTTTGGGTCGTTCGATCGCATGTTGGCGGCCTCACATTGTCGCTGCGCTTCGCGTGCGGCACGGGGACATCAACTGTGTTGGAGACGCCGGGTTCCATGCGACAATCCCTCCGTAGGGGCGACGCATTGCGTCGCCCTCCCTTCACAGCCTGCGCCTGCAAGAAAGGGCGAGGCGATGCCTCGCCCCTACGAACGTGCGGGGTTTGAGACCAGCCCCTATGTGCGCCGTGACTGAATTGGGGTACCCCGTTTTTTGTTGTAGCCGTGAATGTGAACCGTCTCCCAGACGTCGTTGGCGTGGTAGGGGTCGCTACGCACGAAGGCGTCGACCGTGGGACGGTCCCGCGCATCGATCACGAAAACGCTGCCGATGGGTGTTTCGCCGTCATCCGCCACAAGGGTCCCGGCAGTTACGACATCGACGTCGTACTGGGCGGCTTGATCGAGATGAATCCGGTGTGCGCGGTAGAACTTGGCGCGGGTCGCTATCGCGCCACTATGGTCGAGGGCATGAATGACAAACAGCATAATGTCTCGCCCTCTCATACCTCGATGAAAACCTTGTCGCCCTCGACGAGGGCGACATAGGTCTTGACCGGCACCATGCAAGGCGGGGAGACCACTTCGCCGGTCTTGATGTTGAACTGTCCGTTGTGGAAATTGCACTCCACCACGTCATCTTCGATGTAGCCTTCGGACAGGGAGCCGGGGCCGTGGGTGCAGGCATCGTCGGTCACGAAGAACTCGCCGCCGACGTTGAACACAGCCAGCACGAGGGCATCCCGCTCCACCCGCAGCGCCGATCCGGGTGCGACCTCCGCGGTGCTGCAAAGCTCGATCCTGCTCGGCATCGACATCCTCCTGCCGGATTAATTGTTTGCCGGGCTGCTCGCCGTCAATGCTTTTCCGAACCCACCTCAGTGCCCCGCGCAGGGGTTCAAGGCGGATCAGGGCTGCCGGGCGAGCCTGGCACATACAGAGCGCGGAGAAGGTCCCGTTTCGCTGTAACAATAGTCGAGGGTGTTCTGGTCGATGAGACGGAAGATGTACGTGCCTTCGTCGTCCGATCCTATCATGAGCTGACCGTCCGGGCTGAAAGCGCCCCACAGCGGCTCATCCTCATCGCCGGTCGGGTTTGAGCGTTTCA
>DASXIG010000235.1:0-2883 GCA_036498105.1 Xanthobacteraceae bacterium
GCTCGACTGGCTCTATCAGGGACCCAATGCAGGCTTCATGATCGCGCAGGACAGGGGCTTCTATGACGAAGCCGGGTTGAGCGTGGATGTCGGTCCCGGCAAGGGATCGGGAAGTACCGCCCAGCTGGTCGGCAGCAAGGCCACCCAGTTCGGATTCTCCGACGGCTATGTCGTTGGCAACACGATTTCCAAGGGCATGAGCATCAGGATGGTCGCCGGAGTTTACCGGCGCAATCCGACGGCGGTCATCGTGCTGGAGGAATCCAACATCAAGAGTCCGAAGGACCTGGAGGGCAAGACCATTGCCAGCCCGACTGGGGGAACCCAGTTTCAACAATGGCCCGCCTTCGTGAAAGGCTGCGGGCTGGATGAGAGCAAGATACGCCTCACCAATATCGACCCGGCCGGAAGCCCTCCGGCTCTGATCACCGGGCGGGTCGACGCAATCGCCGGTTATGCCCAGGGCTATGTGCCGAGCGTGGAGATTCGCGGCAACAAGAAGGCTCGCATCCTCTGGTATGCCGATTGCGGCGTCACCGCGGTGAGCAACGGCATCATCGTGCATACCGATCTCATCAAAGACGACCCCGATCTGATCCGGGCCTTCGTTGCCGCAAGCTTGAAAGGCTTCCTCTACGGCCGCTCGCACCTCGATGACCTCGCCGCCATCGTGAAAAAGTCCTCCGAAGCGACGCTGCCCGCCATCTCGCGGCGGGAGGCGGAGCTGTCGTTCGAGACCTGGGTCACGCCCAGCACCGCGGGCAAGCCGCTGGGCTGGATGTCCGAGAGCGATTGGCAAGAGACGGTAAAGGTGCTGAAGCAATATGGCGGGGTCACGACGCCGCTAGAGGCGGAACAGCTCTACACGAACGAGTTCGTGCCGATGTCCGGCGAATACGTCCCGCCGCAAATCGGACCTGGCAAGACTTGACCGTGACGAGGGCGCCTCCTTGCCTCGCGCAGGCGGCAGCGGACTATCTTCGCATTGAGGAGCTGAGCAAGGTCTATCTCACTCGCGACGGATCCGTGCGCGCGCTCGAGCAAGTGTCTCTCCGCGCCCGGCGCGGCGAGTTTCTCTCCGTGCTGGGACCGAGCGGCTGCGGCAAGAGCACTCTGCTCATGATCGCAGCGGGGCTCCTGCCGGCTTCGAGCGGCACGGTCAGCATCGATGGCCGGCTCGTCACTCGTCCGCGCACCGATATCGGGATCGTGTTTCAAAACCCGGTGCTGCTGGAATGGCGAACCGCGCTCGGGAACATCATGCTGCAGGCCGAAGCGAAGAAGCTCGAACGGGCGGCGGCCGAGCGCAGGGCGCGCAGGCTTCTGGACTCGGTCGGCCTCGGCGGCTTCGAGGACAAGTATCCGCATGAGCTCTCGGGCGGCATGCGCCAGCGCGTCTCGCTCTGCCGCGCGCTCATTCACGAACCCGATCAGCTGCTGATGGACGAGCCGTTTGGCGCCCTGGACGCGCTCACCCGCGACCAGCTCGTGCTCGATCTCCAGCAGATCTGGAACGAGCGGCGCATGACGGTGCTGTTCATTACCCACAGCGTCCCGGAGGCCGTATTTCTCTCCGACCGGATCCTGGTAATGACGCCGCGCCCGGGAAGCGTCGATCGTGTGATCGACATCGCGCTGCCGCGGCCGCGCACCCTGGCCATGCGCGAGGCGCCGGAATTTGCAGGCTACAGCCGTGAAATTCTGGACCTCTTTCTCGCGCGCGGCGTACTGCGCGAGCACTGAGAGCGCGCCATGGCCGATGTCGAAGCCGGTGGTGGGCGATCCAGCGCGCTGGGAATGTCGGAGCTGGAAGCGGACGTGCAGCGCCGCCGCGCCCGGCGCGAATGGCGCGCGCGCATCTCCGGCATTGCGTATCCCGTCGCGGTCGTGCTCGGCCTGCTGGCGTTGTGGGAGGCGTGCACGCGCCTTTTCGCCGTCCCGGCATTTCTCCTGCCGCCGCCGAGCGCCGTTGCGAGCTCCCTTGTCGCCAATGCGCCGCTTCTTCTGTTTCACGGCTGGATAACCACAGCGGAGATCCTGCTCGGCTTCGCGCTCAGCATTGTGGTTGGCATTCCGCTTGCGCTTGCGATCTTTCTCTGGCCGGCATTCTCTCGCTCGGTGCTGCCGCTTCTCATCTCGTCCCAGGCCATGCCGAAAGTGGCAGTTGCGCCGCTCTTTCTGGTCTGGTTCGGGTTCGGACTGCTGCCGAAAGTATTGATCGCGTTCCTGATCGCGTTCTTCCCCGTGGTCATCAACACCGCGGTCGGATTGGCCGCAATCGAGCCGGAGAAGATTTACCTCGCGCGTTCCATGGGCTTTGGTGCCTTAGCTACGTTCTTCAAGATCCGGCTGCCCAATGCGCTGCCTGCAATTTTCGGAGGCCTGAAGATCTCAATCACGCTCGCGGTGGTCGGAGCTGTCGTGGGCGAGTTCGTCGGCGGCGATGCAGGGCTCGGCTATCTGCTCCTGGTCGCCAACGGCAGCATGGACACCCAGCTCCTGTTCGCCGGGATCGTCGCCCTTACCGTGCTCGGCGTGGTGTTGTTCGTGCTGGTCGAGCTCGCCGAGCGGATTGCGGTACCGCGTCACATCATCGCGGGCAGGGAGCGCGGTGCGTGACGCGGAGAGCAGGGCGTGTCGCCCCTATGTCGCGGCCGACTGCCATCGCTCCCAGGGCATGCACACGCGCTCCGCCAGCACGACCAATCCATACAGCAGCAAGCCCAGGATCGACAGGCTGAACAGCGACACGAACGACATGGAAGTCCGCAGCTCGGTGTTGGCGATGATGATGAGGTGACCGAGTCCTTCGCTCCCTCCCACGAACTCTCCAATGACGGCGCCGATGACGGAGAGCGTGCTCGCGACCTTGAGGCTGCTGAA
>DASXIG010000236.1:0-4785 GCA_036498105.1 Xanthobacteraceae bacterium
CAGGGCAACAAGGACACGCTGTTTCGCATTCACGGCACTAACCAGCCGGAGCATATCGGGCAGGCTGTTTCCTCGGGATGCATCCGGATGTCCAATGAGGACGTGATCGACCTCTACAATCGGGTCAAGATGGGTTCGATCGTGGTGGTGCTGGCACCAAACAAAGGGGAGTCGGCGTTCAACCCAAGGGTTGCAAACGCGGCGGCACCAAACGCGGTGTCGCAGGCACCAAACAGCTTCTGATTCGTCTCGAGGGGGCCGGGAACGGCGCCGGGTGGGGGTCCGGCGCCGTTTCGCTTTTCTTCAAAATCGACGTCACTATTAGTGCCGCCGATTTGAAGTTCCTACAGCAGTAGCCGCGAGCTCGTAAAGGAACTTCAAATCGAAAAGTGGCACTAGAATCATAGCATTGTAGTGCCCCTTTGCTTCCGAAGTTCGTGTCAGGGATGCCGCAATGTATTACGAACTTCGGAAGCGGGGCACTACTGTAGGCCACGCGCGCTGGCCCAGGCAGAAGTGCGATCGAGCGCACGGCCGAGGCGATCGAACAGCTCGTCGATCTGCGCCGGGGTGATGATCAGGGGCGGACAGATCGACACCACGTCGCCCGCGAGATACCGCACGATCAAGCCTTCATCTTGGGCGAACGCCACGGCCTGAGGCGCGACCGCCGATTCTGGGTCAAACGAACGTTTCGTGCGCTTGTCGCCGACCAGCTCGACGCCGCCCACGAGTCCGAGGCCGCGGGCCTCCCCTACCAGCGGGTGCTCCCCCAGCGCGGCTAGCCGCGCCTGAAAATGCGGCGACTTGCGCGCGACGTCATCGGCGATGCGCTCGCGCGCATAAATGTCGAGCGCCTTGATCGCCACCGCCGCCGCAACGGGGTGGCCCGAATAGGTGAAGCCATGACCAAATATGCCGATCTTGCGGCTTTCATCGAGCATGGCCTCATACATCGCCGGCGGGACCGTCACGCCCGCGAGCGGCAGATAAGCGGACGTGAGCGCTTTCGCGACGCTGACGGAATCCGGCGCATATCCCAGCGCCGTGCAGCCGAACATGGTTCCCAACCGCCCAAAGCCACAAATCACTTCGTCGGAGATCATGTAGATGTCGTACTTGCGGCAGACCCGCACGATCTCGGGGAAATAGCTCTGCGGCGGAACGATGACTCCTCCCGCTCCCATAACCGGCTCGGCAATGAACGCCGCGATGGTTTCCGGACCCTCGCGGATGATCAGCTGCTCGAGCTCGGCCGCCAGTCTGCTGGCAAAATCGTCCTCGCTTTCGCCCGCATGCGCAAAGCGATAGTGGTGCGGACAGCTCGTGTGCAGAATGCCTGCAATCGGCAGGTCAAAATCGCGGTGATTGTTCACAAGCCCCGTGAGCGAAGCAGCGGCAATCGTCACGCCGTGGTACGCTTTCAGCCGGCTGACGATCTTCTTCTTCCCGGGGCGTCCGAGCGCATTGTTCATGTACCAGACGAGCTTGATCTGGGTGTCGTTTGCCTCCGAGCCCGATGAGCAGAAGAATATCTTCGAGGCCTGGACAGGAACCAACTCTTTCAGGCGTTCACCGAGCTCGATCGCAGGATCATGGCTCTTGCCGGTGAACAGATGAGCAAACGGCAGCTTGCGCATCTGAGCAGCCGCAGCCTCGACCAGCTCTTCGTTGCCGTAGCCTAGCGCGGTGCACCAAAGCCCCGCCATGCCCTCGATGTATTCCCTGCCCTCCGTGTCATACACGAATACGCCCTGCCCCCGCTCCAGGATGAGCGGGCCGCTCTCTCGAAACGCCGCCAGCTGCGTATAGGGATGGACGAGCGTCTCGACGTCGCGGACGGCTAGATTGCTGAGCCGGGGCATGGGGGCGCTTCCTGATCAGCGCCACTGTGTCACATGTCTCACTTCGCTGTCATGGTAGATTTCGCGGGACGGGGCCGCGGCAGCGGCACAGGAGCTTCCGCAGTCATATCATCTCCCTCGGGCTCACGCACGTCCCATTGACACATGCGATGGCCGTTCAAGCGCTCTGCCAAATCCAGATGGATGTGATCTTCGTGATACCCGTCCGACCCCGGACCTAGCACGGTGGCAAAGCGCGCGCAGGCGCTTTCGCGCAGACGGTCGCGAAACTCCTTGGATACGCGGGGATCGGTGAGGTGCACCACCCTGCCGTTCGCCAGCGTGAGAGATCGGACGTCGAGGGCGTTCCCCTTGCCGTGCTCGGAGAGCTTGCCACCCAAAATACGATTGCGCCCGCGACAGTCGTAGGACGCGTAATTGTCGATGCCCTTGAGAGCAGCATCGAGCGAGCGCACGCGCCGCACCACGTCCTCCCGCACCCAGCGGACGATCGCCTCGGCAAAGCTGCAGCGCAGGACCGCAGGCGGCGTGACCGCGACCCGCACCTTGTTGGGCAGCACGATGGCCTCCAGCTGGACGACGTCATCGACCGCGCAATCTCCCGGCCCGCTGATCGCCGGCAGAGACGGAGCGACGGCGAGGTCGTCTGTCAATCGCATCCGGCAAGCCGAGGACGGCGCTGCAGCATCGGGACTGATCGGTTCTGTGGCCTGCGGCCTCGCTGTTTCGGGCGGCCGCGGTCGCGGGATTGGAACCCGCTGCGCGGCAGCAGCAGAGCCGCAGAGCATAAGGGCACAGATGAGGATTGACAGCAGCTTCACGGACTGCCCATCCGGGAGGATTGTGCCGTTCGGGCGGCTGACCGAGCAAGCAGGCAGATGCGGGTGTACAACGCCGGGACATTGTGAGGTTCTGACGTGGTCGTTTTCAAAAGAGTTGGTCGGTTTCAAAGAATTGGCCGTTTTCAATATGAGCCCGCTCGCATAATCTTCGGCCATGATCCGCGGCCAAGTGCCGAACCATAACCGCTTTCCCGGAGGAAGCCCATGCTAGGATTGATGCAGGAGTGGCCCCTGCTCTGCCACCGCATCATCGATCACGCCGCTCTCAACCATGCGCACCGCCCGATAGTTACCCGCTCGGTCGAGGGCGACATTCACACCACCAATTACGCCGAGATCCGCGCCCGGGCGCTGCGCGTGGCACAACGGCTCGATCGAGACGGCATCCGGCTCGGCGAACGCGTTGCCACGCTCGCCTGGAACACCTGGCGCCATTTCGAAGCCTGGTACGGGATCATGGGAATCGGCGCGATTTATCATACGGTCAATCCGCGTCTGTTCCCGGCGCAAATCGCCTGGATCGTCAATCACGCCGCGGATCGCGTCATGCTGCTCGACCTGACGTTCGTTCCGCTGGCGGAAAAGCTCGCAGCCCAGATGCGCACCATTGAACGCTATGTGGTGCTGACCGACGCAAAGCACATGCCCGCGACCACGCTTCGGAATGCGGTCCCCTATGAGGACTGGATTGCCGAAGCCGACGGCGATTTTGCCTGGAAAAGCTTCGACGAAAACACGGCTGCCGGCATGTGCTATACCTCGGGCACGACCGGTGATCCCAAGGGCGTCCTCTACTCGCATCGCTCGAATGTCCTGCATGGGCTCATGGCCAACAATGCGGACGTGAAAGGGCTCACGTCACGGGACGTTGCACTGCCGATCGTGCCGATGTTCCACGCGAACACGTGGTCCATCAATTTCTCCGCCCCCATTTCCGGCGCGTCGTTGGTCCTCCCCGGGCCCAAGCTCGACGGCGCATCGATCTACGAGCTGCTCGACCGCTACAAGGTAACCTGCAGCGCCGGCGTGCCGACGGTATGGCTTATGCTGTTGCAGCATCTCGCCGCGACCGGAAATAAGCTTCCCTATCTCAAGAAAGTCGTGATCGGAGGCTCGGCCTGTCCGCGTGCCATAACCAAGACCTTCCAGGACGTATATGGCGTCGAAGTCATTCACGCCTGGGGCATGACCGAGATGAGCCCGCTCGGCACGGTATGCAGCATGAAGCCGGCCTATGCCGGGCTCACCGGCGAGGAACGACTCGACATCCAGCAGATGCAGGGGCATACGCCGTTCATGGTGGAGATGAAGATCACCGATGATGCCGGCAAGCGGCTGCCGTGGGACGGCAAGACCTTCGGCCGACTCAAGGTGCGGGGGCCGGCGGTCGCGCGCGCCTATTACAGTGACGACAGCAACATCCTCGATGAGGAGGGGTTCTTCGATACCGGCGACGTGGCTACCATAGATCGCCAGGGCTACATGCGCATCACCGATCGCTCCAAGGACGTGATCAAGTCGGGGGGCGAGTGGATCTCTTCTATTGACATCGAGAATCTCGCCATCGGCCATCCCAAGGTGGCGGAGGCAGCCGTAATCGGTATTCGCCATCCCAAATGGGACGAGCGGCCATTGCTCGTCATAGTGCTCAAGCCGGGCGTGTCGGCGACGGGGGACGAGATCTTCGCTTACATGCAGGGAAAGATTGCGAGCTGGTGGATGCCGGACGAGATCGTGTTCGTAGACGAGATCCCGCACACGGCCACGGGCAAGATCCAGAAAACCGTCTTGCGGGAACGCTTCAAGGATTTCGTGCTGCCCGCGGCCGCAACGGCGTCATAATTAGAACACCCAACTCTCGCCACAGGGACATTTACATTCCGGGCGGGCTAAAAATCCGGCACGAGGACGAGCATGGCCACCTTCGATGCGACCGTATCGACGGCGCGGGCGAGCATGTCCGCGCCTGCGAGCATCGCCCGTTTTCTCGGTCGTCGCGCAGCGTTTTGGCGCCTTCTCGCGCGCGGCGCCGTATTGCTGATGTTCACTCTCGGTATATATCGCTTCTGGCTCACGAC
>DASXIG010000237.1:0-2509 GCA_036498105.1 Xanthobacteraceae bacterium
GCCGGTGACCGCGCCGGGTCTTTATCTTCGGGCACAAGGATCCGGGTCTTGAGCGAATTGATAGGCTGTGCCGGCCACCTAAAAGACCCGGGTTTGGGCCGACGATCAATCGGCGTGAAGCGGAACGGCATTTTCTGCTGACTCAACTTCTAGGAGGCGAAACGGCTTGTTAATTGTTGTTATTAACAAGCGACTCTGAATTTTGCTCCCGCGGAGGTTGCGCACTACAGAATGAAACGGCTCAGATCGGCATTCTTCGCGAGATCGCCGATGTGCTTGTGCACATAGGCCGCGTCGATCGCGATGCTTTCCCCGGAGCGATCGGGCGCCGCGAACGAGATTTCATCGAGCACGCGTTCCATCACGGTCTGGAGACGCCGCGCACCGATATTCTCCACGCTCGAGTTGACAGCGACCGCCACGTCGGCAATCGCGTCGATCGCATCGGGCGTGAACTCGAGCGTGACGCCCTCGGTGCCCATCAGCGCTACGTATTGCTTGATGAGCGAGGCTTCGGTCTCGGTGAGTATCCGCCGGAAATCATCGCGCGTGAGCGGGCGCAGCTCGACCCGGATCGGCAGCCGGCCCTGCAGCTCCGGCAGCAGATCGGACGGCTTGGATAAGTGAAACGCACCGGAAGCTATGAACAGGACGTGATCGGTCTTCACCGCGCCGTGCTTGGTCGAGACCGTGGTGCCTTCGATCAGCGGCAGGAGATCGCGCTGCACGCCCTCGCGCGAGACGTCGGCGCCGAGGCGCCCCTCCCGCCCGGCGATCTTGTCGATCTCGTCGAGAAATACGATGCCGTTCTGCTCGACCGCGTGGATCGATTCCTGCACCAGCTGATCGTTGTCGAGCAGCTTGTCGGATTCCTCGTTGATCAGCATGTCATAGGATTCCGACACCGTTACACGGCGCGTCTTGGTGCGGCCGCCGCCGAGCTTGCCGAAAATGTCGCCGATCGAGATTGCGCCCATCTGGGCGCCCGGCATGCCGGGAATCTCGAACAGGGGCATGCCGCCGCCGGTCGCCTGCAGCTCGATCTCGATCTCCTTGTCGTTGAGCTCGCCCGCGCGCAGCTTGCGCCGGAACACATCCTTGGTCGACGCGCTCGCGTTCTCTCCCACCAGAGCGTTGACCACGCGCTCCTCGGCCGCGAGCTGAGCGCGCGCATGCACGTCCTTGCGCTTGCGCTCGCGCGTCTGGACAATCGCGACTTCCACGAGATCGCGCACGATCTGCTCGACGTCGCGACCGACGTAGCCGACCTCGGTGAATTTGGTCGCCTCCACCTTGAGGAAGGGCGCGCCGGCAAGCTTGGCGAGCCGACGCGAAATCTCGGTCTTACCCACGCCGGTCGGGCCGATCATCAGGATGTTCTTCGGCAGCACTTCCTCGCGCAGCGCCCCTTCGAGCTGCAAGCGCCGCCAGCGGTTGCGGAGCGCCACCGCGACGGCGCGCTTGGCATCGGACTGGCCGATGATGAAGCGATCGAGCTCGGAGACGATTTCGCGCGGTGAAAACTCGGTCATGAATCTCTCAAAGCTTCTCCAAGGTAATGTTGCGGTTGGTGTAGACGCAAATATCCGCCGCGATGTCCATCGCCTTGCGCACGATCGCCTCGGCATCGAGCGGCCCATCAAGCAAAGCCCGCGCTGCCGCGAGCGCGTAATTGCCGCCCGAGCCTATGCCCATGATCCCGCCCTCGGGTTCGAGCACGTCGCCGGTGCCCGTGAGAACGAGCGATACCTGGGCATCGGCCACGATCATCATGGCTTCGAGCCGGCGCAGATAACGGTCGGTGCGCCAGTCCTTGGCCAACTCGACCGCGGCACGAGTAAGCTGCCCGGGATATTGCTCGAGCTTGGCCTCCAGCCGCTCGAACAGGGTGAACGCATCCGCAGTGGCGCCCGCAAATCCGCCGATCACATCGCCCTTGCCCAGGCGGCGCACCTTCTTGGCATTCGCCTTGACCACGGTTTGCCCGATGGAGACCTGGCCGTCGCCGCCGATGACGACGCTGCCCAGCTTGCGGACGGTGAGGATGGTGGTGCCGTGCCAGAGATCGGCGGAAGACGGTTGCATGCGAGGTCCCGTGCCTGCGGGGCATGTAGGAATTCCGGCGCGAAGCTGCAATTTGGCCGGCTAGTGCCCCACTTCCGAAGTTCGTGATACATCGCGGCGTACTCTGACACGAACTTCGGAAGCAAAGGGACACCAGCAATAGGAACTTCAAATCGGCGGCACTAGGCGCGAGTGGCGGGCTGCGGCCGGCCCTGATAAAAGGCGCGCGCTTTTGGCCCGGAGAGAGCATGCGCAAAGGCTTTGTCAAGCGCGCGACGAAGGAGACCGACGTCGAGGTCGAGCTCGATCTCGACGGGGCCGGCTCATCGGCCATCGCGACCGGCATCGGCTTCCTCGATCATATGCTGGAGCTCCTGGCGCGGCATTCCCGCATGAACCTCGCGGTCAAGGCCAAAGGGGACCTGCACATCGATCACCATCACAC
>DASXIG010000238.1:0-2717 GCA_036498105.1 Xanthobacteraceae bacterium
CGAGGCGAATGCGCGCGCCGTTCGCTCCACCGCGTTTGTCGGAGCCGCGGAAAGTCGATGCGGACGCCCAGGCGGTCGAGACCAGCTGGGAGACGGACAGGCCCGATGCGAGGATTTTCGCTTTCAGCGCTTCGATGTCCCTGTCATCGATCAGCGGATGGTTCACCGCGGGAATCGGATCCTGCCAGATCAGAATCTCGTTCGGGACGAGCGGGCCGAGATAACGATGGATGGGCCCCATGTCGCGGTGCGTGAGCTTGAACCAAGCGCGGGCAAACGCGTCCGCGAACTGGTCCGGATGCTCGAAGAAGCGCCGCGAGATCTTTTCATAGGCCGGGTCGACCCGCAACGAGAGATCCGTGGTCAGCATGGTCGGCACATGCTTCTTCGCCTTGTCGTGGGCATCCGGGATCGTGGCAGGGGCGCCTTTCGCCTTCCACTGCCAGGCGCCGGCCGGACTCTTCGTGAGCTCCCATTCGTTGTTGAACAGGTTGTCGAAGAAGTGATTGCTCCACTTCGTCGGCGTCTGCGACCAGGTGACCTCCGGGCCGCCGGTGATGGCGTCGGCTCCGAAACCCGTGCCATGCTTGCTCTTCCAGCCGAGGCCCTGATCCTCGATTTCGCCGCCTTCCGGCGCGGGGCCCATCAATGACGGATCGCCGGCGCCGTGGGTTTTGCCGAACGTGTGCCCGCCCGCAATCAGCGCGACAGTCTCCTCGTCGTTCATCGCCATGCGAAAGAAGGTTTCGCGGATGTCCTTGGCCGCCGCGAGCGGATCCGGTTTGCCGTTCGGCCCTTCCGGATTGACGTAGATCAGCCCCATCTGCACCGCCGCGAGCGGATTCTGAAGCTGTCGTTCGCCGCTGTAGCGTTCGTCCCCCAGCCATGTCCCCTCCGGGCCCCAGTAGAGCTCTTCGGGCTCCCAGACATCCGCGCGTCCGCCCCCGAAACCGAACGTCTTGAAGTCCATCGACTCGAGGGCGACGTTGCCCGCGAGAATGATCAGGTCAGCCCACGAGAGTTTCCGGCCGTATTTCTGCTTGATCGGCCACAGCAGCCGGCGCGCCTTGTCGAGGTTCGCGTTGTCCGGCCAGCTGTTCAGCGGCGCGAAGCGCTGCTGGCCGGCGCCGGCACCGCCGCGGCCGTCGGCGATGCGGTACGTGCCCGCGCTGTGCCACGCCATACGGATCATCAGTCCCCCGTAATGGCCAAAGTCGGCCGGCCACCAGTCCTGCGAGTCCGTCATCAGCGCGTGCAGGTCCTTGATCACGGCATTCAGGTCGAGGCTCTTGAACTCCTTGGCATAGTCGAACGCTTCGCCCATGGGATCGGACAGCGGGGAGTTGTGGTGGAGAATCTGAATGTTCAGCTGGTCCGGCCACCAGTCGCGGTTCGTCCTGCGTGCAGCCGCCGTGTGCATGACCGGGCACTTGCCCGCGCTCTCGTCAGTCTTTGCGTCCATTGTTCTCTCCGAGCGTGTTCGGTTTTGTTCCCGTTCCGTATATAAGCATCGTCGGTTCTTGGAAAGTGATCCGGCTTCGTGGCCGGCGCGGCTCTAATGCCGCACGCCGACCCGCCTAGTATCATGTAGGGTGGGCAAAGGCGCGCGCTCTCAACCTCGCCCGCAGAACACCACATGCGCGCGCGCCGTGCCCACGCGTATAGGGTCGGATGGACGCGTGCGCACGGCGCGCAAGAGCGCGCCTTTGCGCACCCTACTGCCGCACGCCGATGCGCTTGATCTCCCATTCGAGCTCGACACCGGAACTTTCCTTCACCCGTTTGCGCACGGTTTCGCCGAGCTCCTCGATATCCGCGGCGGAAGCGCCGCCGAGATTGATGAGGAAATTGCAATGCAGCTCGGACACCTGCGCATTGCCGAGCTTGAACCCCCGGCATCCCGCAGCGTCGATGAGCTGCCAGGCCTTGCGGCCCGGAGGATTCTTGAAAGTCGAGCCGCCGGTGCGGCTCTTGATCGGTTGCGTCGCCTCGCGCGCCTCGGTGATCTTGTCCATCTCGGCGGCAATCGCGGCAGGGTCGCCGGGAGCGCCCTGGAACACCGCTTGCGTGAAGATGATGTCGTCCGAGACGCCGCAATGGCGATAGCTGTAGTCCATCTCCGCGTTCGCGAGCACGTGCACACGGCCCCGGCGGTCGACCCCGCGCACCTCGACAACGGCGTCCCGGGTCTCGCGACCATAGGCCCCACCGTTCATGCGCAGCGCCCCGCCGATCGCGCCAGGAATGCCGCGAAAGAAAGCAAGGCCTGAGAGCGCCGCCTCTTGCGCGGCACGGCTGAGCTTCACATCCGGCACCGCCGCACCCGCACGGATGCGGCTGTCGCCCTCGTGCGCGATCTCGCCGAAACCGCGACCGAGCCGGATCACCACCCCCGGCACACCGCCGTCACGCACAATGAGGTTCGAGCCGAGCCCGATGACGGTGACAGGGATTTGGTCGGGCAAAGCCGCGAGAAAAAACGCCAGATCGTCCTCGTCCTCCGGTAGGAACAGAGCCTGCGCCGCTCCCCCGACCCGAAACCAGGTGAGCTCCGCCAGCGACTGGTTCGCAAGCAGCTTACCCCGCAGCGCCGGCAGGCGCGCGCGCAGATCGTCGATCACGCGGCAGCACCCAAAGTGGCAAGCTCGCCGGGAAGCGCGTAGGCCCATTGCGTGATGTTGCCAGCGCCGAGGCACACGACGATGTCTCCTGGAGAC
>DASXIG010000239.1:0-7761 GCA_036498105.1 Xanthobacteraceae bacterium
AATGTGCGGTCGCGCAACTGCTGCTGCTTGCGGATCATGTCGCCAAGCTCTTCCAGGGCGGACATCATGTCATCATCGCCATCGCCGTCCATCTGCTGTCCGGGGCGGGCCGTCTGGAGATTTTCGAGCATGGATTGCAGCTCTTGCAACATTCGGCGCGCGGCATCCTTGGCGCCGGAACGCGCCATCTGCTCGAGCCGGTCGATCATGTTGCGCAAATCCTGCGGGCGAAGCTGCCGGATGTTGGGATCGAGCGGCCGGGCGAGCTGCTGTGGATTCTTGCGCAGCTGCTCGGCCAAGGCCTGCAGGAACTTGTCCAGGGCCGCCCGCAACTGGTCCGTAAGCTGCTTGATCTCGTCGTCGTTAGCGCCGCGCTCGAGCGCCTGACGAAGCGCCTCCTGTGCCGCCCGCAGCGCCTGCTCGGCATCCGAGACGCTGCCATCCTCCAGGTGGACCGCCATATCCCACATGCGCCCGACCACCTCGCGCAGCTGATCATCGGACTTGGCGCGTGCCAGCTGCCAGAAAATCGCGCGCAGTCCGAGATAGACGTTGCTTTCCGTGTGGAAGCGTTCAGGTGCAAGCGTCATCGCATCAAGTGCAGTGAGCACCTTGGCCTGAGCGTCTCCGTCGAGCGCGAGCACCCGGCGCTGCTCGATCAGCGCACGCGCTATGGGCTTGCTGAACGGCCGCTCGGGCAGCCGCATTTCGAATGGCTCGCTGCGGCCCTCATTGCCGGCCTCGTCCCGCGCACTCAGCGTCATGGCGACATCCGCCCCCGCCCAGGGGTTCTCGGTCAAATCCTTCGTGGTCTGCCCGGAGCCGCTGCGCGTGCGTGCCTGCGGCAATACCAGCGGAAAGGTGGGGGCCTCGTACAACGCGCGCGGAGGATTGCCGTTCGTGCCTTCCTGGCTGAGCAGACCGAAGCTGGCATGGGCTCCTACGACCCCGTAGTCATCCTCGACCTTGTAAGATAATTTCATGGTGCCGCGCGCCTGCGCCTCCGGATCCTCCGTGAGTGCAATGGTCGGGGGGTGATCGGGAATAGCCGTGAATTGCCAGCCGACATCGCGTCTGAAGGCGCCGCGAACGGTCGCCGCGCCGGCCGCGTTGATCACGAAGCGGCGTTCCTCGCTGCCTTTCGCACTGATGGGTTGCGCACCCCCTTGCGCTTCTGTGAGCCCACCAGTCGCGAGCACATCGAGCTGAATGCCGCTCGCGCGGATGACCAGCACGCTTCCCGCGGGGACTGAAACATCACCACCGGCCTGCACCGGCTCGCCCGGCCGCAATCCTGGCAAAATCAACGGCGGCCTTCCGGTATAGGCGGGCGGGCTGACCCAGGCATCAACGCGAAAATTGGCAGGCAGCATTACGCCCTGCCAGTCGAAAGCGGCGGCGAGGCGATTCATCCGCTCATCGCCTGCGGCAATGAATGTCGCGACGACCAGGATTGCCACAAAAGCGCGGACGGCAAATGGGTCGCGCAATGCAAGGCGCGGTCTCGGGAGTCCGGCTTTCAGCACGCGGGCGGAAGCCAAGGCACGCTCAACGTGAGCGTGCCACAGCGCCACGCTATGGGGGTCCTCGGTGGGCCCGGCCATCTCGTCGGCCATCGCCGTCGCGGGCCGATGGTGCAAGCCGGAGTTGCGATCCAGCCGACCGAGTGCGTCGGCCCTGCTCGGCGGGCGGAGCCATAGGAACGGCACGCACGCGGCGATCGCGAGCAGGCCGAACACGGCCAGGCCGATCGCACGCGCATGGGATGGCAGCCACAACCACACCCCAAGCCAGGATAAGGCAAGGAAGAAGCCGATCAGCGTCGCCAGCCTCGCGAGGGGCGGCCACAGTCGTTCCCAAAGGATCGTCCAATGGGCCTGCGCCAATGCCCGCCGGAGCAAGTCTCTGCCCCGGCTCATGTGAGCGGGCAGTTGCGGGGGAAGCGGGCCTTGAGAAACCGGGGCGTTCAATGACCTACCTGTGCCAAGATCTACCTATGCCAAGATTTGCCAATACCAAGATCTGCCAATTACCAAGATCTGGCTATGCCGGGAATCGCAGCAGTTTCCCAATGCTAGCACGTCATTAGAGCGTCGGCAGCCGGCAAAAGGAAGGCGCCTGCGGATCAAAACGGCGAGACTGGCCAGATGGTTCATCGGTCACGGGGTGATGTCCACTCACAGCCAGGGCGCCAACCGGTCGAGGGCGATTAAATCCGCGACCTCGACGCGCGGCCGCACTAAAGCCCATTCGTCCTCCCGAACAAGGACTTCCGGAACCAGTGGGCGCGTGTTGTAGGTGCCGGCCTGGACCGCACCATACGCGCCCGCGGTCATTACGGCAAGAAGATCGCCCGGTCTCGGCAGTACCATTTCGCGATCAAGGGCCAGGAAATCCCCCGATTCGCACACGGGGCCCACCACGTCGACCCTCGTTCGAGGACCCCCCTGCTGTTGCCGAACCGGCCAGATGTCGTGGTGCGCCTCGTAGAGCGTGGGACGAACGAGATCATTCATGCCGGCATCGACAATGACGAACGTCTTCGTCTCTCCGCGTTTGAGATAGAGCACCTGGGTGACCAGAATACCGGCATTGCCGACAATGACGCGGCCCGGCTCGAACACGAGCGCACAACCGAGACCGCGGGTCGCACGCTTGACCATGCCGGCATAGGCCGAGGGATCCGGCGGAGGCGCGACCTCGTGCCGGTAGGGAATGCCGAGGCCGCCACCGAGGTCGACATGGCTGATGCGATGACCATCGGCACGCAGCGCACGGACAAAATCGGCGAGCAGCGCAAAGGCGTGATCGAAAGGCTCGAGCTCGGTGATCTGGCTGCCGATATGCATATCTACGCCAGTCGCCTCGATGGCGGGAAGCTTGGCTGCAAGAGCGTAGACATCGCGCGCGCGGCTGATCGGAATTCCGAATTTGTTCTCGGCCTTGCCCGTGGCGATCTTTGCGTGCGTCTTCGCATCAATATCAGGGTTGACCCGGAGGGACACGCGCGCTGTGCGTCCCTTCCCGGCGGCGATGGATGAGAGCAGCTCCAGCTCGGCTTCGGATTCCACGTTCACGCAGAGGATGTTTTCGTCTACTGCAAGCGCGAGCTCGGCCGCCGTCTTGCCGATCCCAGAGAACATGATCTTCTCCGAAGGAATCCTCGCCGCGCGAGCCCGCCGCAGCTCGCCTCCGGAAACGACGTCGGCCCCGGCCCCCCGATCCGCCAGCGTCTTGATCACGGCCTGATTGGAGTTTGCCTTCATGGCATAGCAGACAAGCGCCTCGACATCGGAGAAAGCCCCGCAAAACAAGTCGAAATGTCGGATGAGCGTCGCAGCGGAGTAGCAATAGAATGGGGTGCCTACCGCATGCGCGAGATCGATGAGGTTCACTACCTCGGCGTGCAGCGCTCCATCGCGATAGTCAAAGTGATGCATCAGCTGACTCGCGAATGCCCAATTTGTTGGCCTGGGCAATCGACCAAAAACCAAAAAGGTGACATGCAAGCAGCGGGCGGGCTCGGCGGGTTCAGCGCTGAGGCGGATTGGCCGGGGCGGGGTCGGGCGCTTGGGCCGGCGCTGGTTGCTGAGCGGGCGCCGCTATCGGTGGCAGGTCGAGTCCACTTTTGCGTCCACAGCCGCCAAGCCCGAACGCACCGACGACAATCGCGAGCATCAGGCCAGCAAAGGAGACCTTGCGGGGAGAGCTCAAACCGGAATACTCCTCGATTCGCGCCAGCATAGCAGATCAGGCCGGCGCGGCCGCAGCATGGCGAGCGTCTCCCTCCTCCTTTACCAGCATCTCGAGCCAGCATTTGGCTTGCCTACGCACGTTCTCGGGTGCCGTGCCGCCAGGGCTCACGCGGCTTTTCAACGAGCTTTCCACCGACAGCACCCCAAAAACGTCCTTGCTGATGCGGGGCTCGATAGCCTGCATCACCGCGAGCGACAGCTCATGGAGCGGAATTCTCTCTGCCGCGGCCCGCGCTACGATCCGGCCGGTCACGTGGTGCGCTTCCCGGAATGGCAGGCCAAGCGTACGGACCAGCCAATCGGCAAGATCGGTCGCCGTGGAGTAGCCCTCGCCTGCGGCATCGCGCATGCGCGCGATCTCTGGTGTCATGTCGCGCACCATTCCCGTCATGGCAGCAATTGACAGCAGCAAGGCCGCGAACGCGGCCATCGTGCCTTCCTTGTCCTCCTGCAGATCCTTTTGATAGGCGAGCGGGAGCCCCTTCATTACGATCAGGAGCGCATCGAGCGCGCCGATGATACGACCTGCCTTCGCGCGCACGAGCTCCGCGGCATCCGGGTTGCGCTTTTGCGGCATGATCGAGGAGCCGGTGGTGAAAGCATCGGAGAGCGAAATGAGGCCGATCAGCGGCGAGCACCACATCACGATCTCCTCTGCAAACCGGGAGAGGTGCACCGCGGTGATTGCGGCGGCGGAAAGCGCCTCGAGCGCGAAATCCCGATCGGATACGGCATCGATCGAGTTCGCCATTGGACCATCGAAGCCCAGCGCGGCCGCGGTCGAATCGCGGTCGATCGGAAACGCTGTGCCGGCGAGCGCCGCGGCCCCCAAAGGGCATTGGTTCAATCGTTTGCGCGCATCCCGAAAACGGCCGCGATCGCGGCATGCCATCTCGACATAAGCAAGGAGGTGGTGACCGAATGTCACGGGCTGTGCCGTTTGCAAGTGTGTGAAACCCGGCATGGCGGTGGCTGCGTGCTCCAGCGCCCGTTCGGCCAGCGCACGTTGGTACGACAGCAGCTCTGCGTCGATGGAATCGATCGTATCTCTGATCCACAGCCGAAAATCGGTGGCTACCTGATCGTTGCGGGAGCGCGCGATGTGCAGCCGGCCTGCGGGTTCCCCAACCAGCTCGGAGAGCCGACTCTCCACGTTCATGTGAATGTCTTCCAGGCTGCGCTTGAACTCGAACTTGCCGCGCTCAATCTCTGACAGGATCGTGTCTAGACCGTGAGCGATCTGGCGGGCATCGTCGTGGGTGATAATGCCTTGTTGCGCGAGCATGGCGGCGTGCGCCTTGCTCGCCGCAATGTCCTGACGAAACAGGTGTTGATCGACGTCAATGGATGCATTGATGCCCTGCATGATCGCATCGGGCTCGCGCGTGAAGCGGCCACCCCACATCTTATTGCTCATGACGCGCTCGCTTTGAAACGATCTGCTCAATGGAGGTTCTGGCGTCGATGAATGTCGCGTCCCGCCGAACATTTTACGCTCTGAGCCGACGCAAGCTCCTGGCCTTGGGATGTGTCCTTCTGGTTGCTGCGGCGGTATACGGGATCGGTGCCTTCAGGCGCAATGCAGGCGATACCGCCTGCGCAGGGGCGGTCGCACTGGCTCAACGCGTCGCCTCGCTCGCGCACGGCGAAGTTGCCGCTTTCGCCGTGGCCGAGCAGGCGCTGCGGGTGCCCGATCTCGCCTTCCAGGATGGCAGCTCCGGCGAACGGCACCTCTCGCAGTGGCGCGGACGGACCGTGCTGCTCAACCTTTGGGCCACGTGGTGCGTCCCGTGCCGGAGGGAAATGCCCGCGCTCGACGCGCTGGAGCAAAAGCTCGGCGGGACAGGCTTCGAGGTCCTCGCGATCAACATCGATACCCGCGATCCCGCCAAGCCGCGCGAGTGGCTCAAGCAGGCCGGTATTAACAAGCTCGACTACTACGCCGATCCCAGCGCCAAGATTTTTCAGGAACTGAAGCGTGTAGGGCGCGCGGCCGGAATGCCGACTACGCTTCTCATCGATCCGCAGGGTTGCGAGATCGGGACGATGGCAGGACCGGCGGAATGGGCCAGCGAGGATGGGATCGCGCTGGTAACCGCGGCGCTCGCGCGTCGGCCCTGATCGTTAGCGCGTGGGGACCGGCTTTTCACCGCGGTAGTCGTAGAACCCGCGCTGGGTCTTACGGCCGAGCCAGCCGGCCTCGACATATTTCACCAGCAGCGGACAGGGGCGATATTTGGAATCCGCGAGGCCCTCGTGCAGCACCTGCATGACCGAAAGGCACGTATCGAGGCCAATGAAATCTGCAAGCTCCAGCGGACCCATGGGATGATGCGCGCCCAGGCGCATTGCGGTGTCGATCGCCTCGACATTGCCGACACCTTCGTAGAGCGTGTAGATCGCTTCATTGATCATCGGCAGCAGGATTCGGTTCACGATGAACGCGGGAAAATCCTCCGCC
The DNA here is from genome assembly GCA_036498105.1 of Xanthobacteraceae bacterium. Taxonomy (GTDB): domain Bacteria; phylum Pseudomonadota; class Alphaproteobacteria; order Rhizobiales; family Xanthobacteraceae; genus VAZQ01. The sequence continues at coordinate 6,217 of DASXIG010000239.1, forward strand.
ATCGCGGTTGTCTTGCCGAGCTTCGCCACGAACTGTTTCGTGGCCTCGAACGTCGCGTCGTCGGTCGCGATGCCGCGGATAAGCTCGACCAGCTCCATCAGCGGAACCGGGTTCATGAAGTGAATCCCGATGAAGCGCTCCGGACGGTCGGTCGAAGAGGCGAGCCGCGTGATCGAGATCGACGACGTGTTGCTTCCGATGATGGCCTCAGGCTTCAGCGCCGGACACAGATTGCTGAAGATCGTGCGCTTGACCTCCTCTTTCTCGGTCGCCGCTTCGATCACGAGATCGCAGTCGCTGAACGCGTCAAAGCTTTCCGCTGGGCTGATGCGCTTGAGCGCAGCCTGACGCTCCTCCTCGGTTATGCGCTTGCGGCTGACCTGCCGCGCCATGTTGCCGTTGATGGTCGCGATCCCGGCCTTCACGCGATCAGCGGAGGTGTCGTTGAGCTTGACGTCGAAGCCGGCCAGCGCGGTGACATGGGCGATGCCGCTGCCCATCTGCCCGGCGCCGATGATTCCGATCTTGCGGATGGGAAGCGCCGTGCTGTCGGAACGAGCCTTCGGGCGCTCTTTGACTTCGATCATGGGATGTTCGCCTGTGTTATGCCGATGTGCTCCGGAGCGCCACCCTGTGCATCCTCGCGTATGACACGGGTCAGCGACCGAGCTTTCCAAGCTCTGCGGCGAGCTCCGGCAGCGCTTGATAAAGATCGGCTACGAGACCGTAGTCGGCAACCTGAAAAATGGGCGCATCCTCGTCCTTGTTGATGGCCACGATGACCTTTGAATCCTTCATGCCGGCAAGGTGCTGGATCGCGCCGGATATGCCGACCGCAATATAGAGCTCGGGTGCGACAACCTTTCCGGTTTGGCCGACCTGCCAGTCGTTGGGGGCATAGCCGGCATCGACCGCAGCGCGCGAGGCGCCAATCGCCGCGCCCAGCTTGTCGGCCACCGGCTCGATATATTTGGCAAAGTTTTCCCGGCTCTGCATGGCGCGCCCGCCCGAGATTATGATCTTGGCCGACGTGAGCTCCGGGCGCTCCGACTTGGACAGATCTTCTCCGACGAAAGTGGAGATTCCGGGATCCGGCGCGCCGGTTACTTCCTCGATGGGGGCGCTCCCTCCGGTGCCGGTTGCCTGGAAGGTCGAGGTCCGTACCGTGATCACCTTGACCTTGTCGCGGGAGCGCACCGTTTGCACGGCATTGCCGGCATAAATGAGCCGCTCGAATGTATCTGGCGCGATGACCTTGACGATGTCGGACACCTGCATCACGTCGAGCAGAGCGGCGACCCTCGGCATGACATTCTTTCCGATGGTCGTCGCCGGCGCGACGATCGCGTCATAGGACGGCGCCAACGCAACCACCAGCGCAGCCGTCGGCTCCGCCAGCATATGCTCATAGGCCGGCTGATCCGCCAGCAGGACCTTTTGCACACCGTCGAGATGGGCAGCAGCTTCCGCGACCGGCCGACACGAACTTCCGGCGACCAGCACGTGTACATCGGCGCCGAGCGCCTTCGCCGCGGTTAGTGCCTT
>DASXIG010000240.1:0-4341 GCA_036498105.1 Xanthobacteraceae bacterium
TAGAACTGCTTGCCCATGCGCTCGCTGAGCTTCTGCGCCAGCAGGCGCCCGAACACGTCGGTCAGGCCGCCCGGGGCATAGGCGACGATCACCCGCACCGGCCGCGTCGGATAGGCTTGCGCCCACGCGCCGTCCCGGCACGCCGGGAGCGCGGCGAGTGTACAAATCTGAACAAATCCACGGCGGGAAAACGTCATCGTGTTTTCCTCTGGCGTGATCGCCAATCGCTTCTCATCAATACGGGCGTTCCGCTCCTTTAACCGTGGTCCGCAGCATCAGCCGGCGCTGATCCGAGGGAAAATCATCGCGCGCATGCATGGAGCAGCGGTTATCCCAGACGATCAGATCGCCCACCCGCCAGGCGTGGCGGTAGACGAACTCCGGCTTCTCCGAGTGCGCGAACACGGCCTCGAGCAGCGCGTCGCTCTCGGCTTGCGGCGTGTCCTCCACCCGCACGGTCATGAGGCGATCCACATAGATCGCCTTGCGCCCGGTCTCCTCGTGCGTACGGAACACCGGGTGCACCGCCTGGTTGGAGGCGCCGACGCCTGCGGCTCCGCGAATGGTGGCGCCGTAATTGTAGTGATTGAGCGCGCGCCGGCCCTCGAGCTTGCGCTTGATCGCGGGGTCGAGCGTGTCGTAGGCGGCGTAACCGCTGGCGAACAGCGTATCGCCGCCATGGCTCGGCACTTCGAGCGAATACAGCAGCGTGCCCTTGTGCGGTAGCTCGGCATGGATCTGATCGTGATGGAAATTCATCTCGCCGTCGGGCAAGGCGCCGATGGTCTCGCCGTTCTCGCGGATGTTCGAGATCATCATGATGTTGGGCAACAGCCGGGAATATCCCTTGGGGAAGAACTTCGGCGGGCGCGTCAGCGGGGCTGTCTCGCCGAAATATTCTGTCACCCGCAGCAAGTCCTCCTGGGTGAAGCTCTGGTTACGGAACACCAGCACCACATGGTCGAGCCATGCCTGATAGATGCCGCGAATGGTATCGCGATCCAGCGCAGCGCGCAGATCGATGCCGCGAATTTCCGCGCCGATGTGCCTGGACGACGGAACGACCTCGAGCCGGGCGCGGGTTGCAACGTTCATGGCGGATCCTCGATCTTTCGACGACGATGTTGAAAGCGAGCTTATCCGAGCGTATTGCCGGCAGCAACGCATCCACAGGAACATTGCGGAGACGACAATGGCTCAGGCAAAGCGAGCGCGCGCGGTTGGCCTCAATCACGTCGCGCTGGAGGTCGGCGACATCGAGGAAGCTCTGGCCTTCTATGGCCGGCTGTTCGAGTTCGAGCTGCGCGGCAAAAGCCCCACCTCTGCTTTCATCGATCTGGGTGACCAGTTCATCGCCCTCCAGAAGGGACGCAACCAGGCAGCCGATGACGGACGCCACTTCGGCCTCGTTGTCGATGACAAGGACGCGGTCCGTGCGGCGCTGGCTGAAGCCGGAGTCAAAACCTTGCCTGGTCCGTTCCTCGACTTCCTGGATCCTTGGGGGAACCGCATCGAGATTGTAGCCTACCAGAACATCCAGTTCAGCAAGGCGCCGCACGTGCTGCGCGGCATGCGGCTGACGCATCTGTCGAAGAAGGACAGCGCGATCAAGGAGCTCGCCGCCAAGGGCATGGCGCCGGGCTGACAATGATGGGCTCACGCATTCCGCGCCGCGACCTGATCAAAGCGGCTGCTGCCGCTCCGCTCGCCGCGACGCTGGCGCAGACCGCGCATGGACAGCCGGTACATTCTGTGCCCGCTGCGCCGGTGGCGCGCCCTGCCGATCTGGTGCTCAAGGGCGGCAAGATCATCACAGTCGACCGCGCTTTCGCGATCTCCGAGGCAATCGCGATTGCCGGTGAGCGCATCCTGGCCGTGGGCCGTGACGCGGAGATGGCGGCGCATGTCGCGCCGTGGACGCGCATCATCGATCTCAACGGTCGCAGCGTCATTCCCGGCCTCATTGACGGGCACGCGCACCTCGACCGCGAGGGGCTCAAGCAGATCTTTCCCACGCTCGGGCGCGTGCGCTCCATCCGCGATATTCAGGACCGCATTGCGGAGCTCGCGCGCAAGACACCGCCGGGCGAGTGGATCGTGACCATGCCGATCGGCGACCCTCCCTATTATTTCGACGTGCCGGAAATCCTGGCGGAGCGACGCTGGCCTACGCGCCAGGAGCTCGATGCCGCCGCACCGAACAACCCGGTCTATATCCGCGCCATCTGGGGGTTCTGGCGGCACAGCCTTCCGCTCGTCTCCTGCGCCAACAGCGAAGCGTTGCGGCGGGCCGGCATCACGCGCGACTCGATCTCACCGGTGCCGAGCCTGCGGATCGAGAAGGATGCCAACGGCGATCCGACCGGGGTGCTCGTCGAGTCTGAGATGCAGCCGATCGGGGAGCTGATCTATTTTCGCAATGCCGCGGGATTCACGCGCACCGACCGTGCCCGCGCGCTCCCCCTCTCGGCACAGGCCTACCATGCCTGCGGCACCACCAGCGTGTTCGAGGAACACGGCGTCGCCAACGAGGTGCTGCGCGCATACAAGGACGCCCAACGCGACGGCAAGCTCACGATACGTGCGACGCTGGCATTCAGCCCGAACTGGAAAGCGGCCGGCGACGCGCCGCTCGCGCAGTTCATTCGGGCGTGGGCGGGATGGCTGGGCGAGCCTTCGCTCGGCAACGACTGGCTTAAGCTCAGCGGCCTCTACGTGAACATAGGTCGCCGGCCGTCGGATGAACTGCGCGCCTCGGCATGGCCCTATACCGGATGGGCGGGGTTCTACTACGACACCGGCCTGCCGCGCGAACGCGTCAAGGAGGCGCTGCTCGCATGCGCGGCGAACGAAATCCGCGCGATCTGTAACGCCAATATCTCACCCGGCCTGCTCGATGTTCTCGAGGAGGTCGACCGCGAGGTCGCGCTCGCCGGACGGCGCTGGGTGATCGGCCATTTCAGCATCCTCTCGCCGCGCGACGTCGAGAGGATCGCTCGCATGGGCCTGGTCGTGACGCCGCACACCAACGAGTTCATCTACAAGGAAGGCCATAGCGTGCAGGCTCGGCTGCCGCCGGACCGCCGCAGTGAGAATACGCCGCTGCGTGATCTGATCGCCGCCGGCGTGAAAGTCGGGCTGGTCACCGACAATGTGCCGGTGTCGATGTTCTGGCCGATCTGGCAGGCGGTCGCACGCCGCGCGCGCGGCGGAGAGGCGATCGCTCCCGAGCAGGCACTCATCCGACAGGAGGCGTTGCGCTGTGCAACCGAAAACGGCGCCTGGCTAACTTTCGACGAAAATATCAAGGGTTCGCTCGAGCCGGGCAAGCTCGCCGATCTCGCCGTGCTCACGGCCGACCCGCTGACCGTCGAGGAAGGAGCTCTGCGCGATACCGCTGCGGTCATGACCATGGTCGGCGGCCGCGTCGTGCACGCGACCTCCGACTGGCCGGGGTAGCGCGCAGGCCTTGCTCCGCTGCTCAGCGTCGCGCCGCAGGAGGCCCGGCCGACGACAGCTCAGACCCCTCGCCCAGGACGAACTGCGCGAAGCGTGTGCGCGATTCTGCAATGCTCGGAACGCAGCGATACATGTTCCCGCAACCGCCATTGAAGGTGATTTCAAAGCGGCCCTCGCCGCGGGCAACCTTCGTCACCGTGAATGCAGGAGTCGTTTCGGACGGCGCCGCAGCCGTTGTCTGAACGACTGTGTCGGTTCGGACCTGAACTTTCAGAGTTGAATTCGCAGCGATCCATGTTGCCGCCCGCGCCCACTTGGCGTCGCAGTCAGGGCCACCGATGCATATGATCGGTTGCGGCGGAATCAGCTGCTGCAGCCCAGTGGAGGCGCAGCCCGCCATCAGCATTCCGAGCGCCAGGACGACAACGGCACGCATGAGGGACTCCGCCTCCCCGTGGCATCATACGACGACGGGGACCGGACAGAAAAGCGGCGATCAGGGGTCGATTACTGCGTCTCGACGGCGGGCTTGAGCTCCACCGACTCCCCGCACCCGCAGGCCGAAGTCTGGTTCGGGTTGTTGAACACGAACTGAGCGGAGAGCTTGTCGGTCTTGTAGTCCATCTCGGTGCCGAGCAAGAACAGCACCGCTTTCGGGTCGATGAGCACGCGCACGCCCTTGTCCTCGACCACTTCGTCCGCCTTCGCGACCTGCCCGGCATATTCCATGGTGTAGGACATACCAGCGCAGCCGCCGTTCTTGACGCCGACGCGCACGCCCACCACCGGCTCGGCCGCATTCGCCATAACATATTTAATGCGTTCCGCGGCAGCGTCGGTGAGCCGGATGACTTGAGGTCTCGGCCGAGGGCTGGCCATCTG
>DASXIG010000241.1:0-5459 GCA_036498105.1 Xanthobacteraceae bacterium
GCGGATCAAGCTATCCCTGATCGACATTCGATTTGCCTGTGTAGAGCAATGGCACTAATTGTTCAGCCTTTCAGAAGGAGCTGCGGCTATGGCGTTCACGGTGAGGAGCAACAGCTTCAAGGACGGCGACTATCTTGGCAGCGAGCACATCCTGTCGGCTGATTTCGGCTTTGGTTGCGCGGGTGGCAACAAGTCGCCGCACCTTGCCTGGTCCGGAGCTCCCGCCGGCACCAAGAGCTTTGCCGTCACCTGTTTCGACCCGGATGCCCCTACCGGAAGCGGCTTCTGGCACTGGCTGGTGGTCAACATCCCCGCCGACCTGACGGAGCTTCCAGCTGATGCCGGAAGTCGGACAGCGCCGAAATTGCCGCGAGGGGCGTTGCAGACGCGCACCGATTTCGGTCAGCCCGGCTACGGCGGCCCTTGCCCACCAGCGGGCGATCATCCGCATCGTTATCTCTTCACGGTATTTGCCGTAGGCGAGGAGAGCTTGCAGGCGACCGCCGATACTTCGGCGGCCGTCATCGGCTTTCAGCTCAATTTCAAGACGCTTGCCAAGGCGGTAATCATGGGTCTCTACAAACGCTGAGCGCGACTGTTCCAAACTGCTTCGCGCGGCTATGATCATCACCTAGTCACGCAGATCCATAAGGGTGAGGCTCTCGATGAGACGCAGAATTGGACTTCTAGCATCCGCTGCCGTGCTGTTCGCGGCCCCAAGTTTCCCAACCATCGCGCAGGCACAACAGGCAAGCATGTCGTTTTTCGTCACCAGTGTTGGGAAGGGCAATGGCGCCGATCTCGGTGGTCTCGATGGCGCCGACGCTTATTGCCAGGCGCTGGCGCGGGCCGTAGGGTCGACCAATACGAATTGGCGCGCTTATCTCAGCACCACGCAGCCCGGTGGCGAAGCCGGTGTGAGTGCGCGCGATCGTATCGGCAAGGGTCCGTGGCAGAACGCCAAGGGCGTGGTGATCGCCAAAAGCGTCGAGGACCTTCACTCCGACTCCAACAACATCACCAAGCAGACTGCTCTGACCGAGAAGGGTGAAACCATCAGCGGCCGCGGCGATCCGGTCAACATGCATGACGTCCTGACGGGGTCAGACCCGCAAGGACACTTCTCAACCGCGGGCGGTGACACCACGTGCGGCAACTGGACCAAGAGCGGGGAGGGCTCCGCTATCGTGGGCCATCACGATCGCATGGGTTTGAAAGACACATGGCACATGAAGTCCTGGAACTCCGCCCATGGCACGCGCGGGTGCAGTCAGGACGCGTTGAAAAGTACGGGCGGAGCGGGGCTGCTCTACTGCTTCGCGGCCAATTGAAAGCACACTGATACCCGTCGGGCAGTCCTTTCGGCCGGATGTAGGGGCGGGTTTGAGACCGCCCCTACAATCTGCGTAGCTCAATGCGCATCGTCCCAATTATTTGCGGCACGGGCGTCGACGCGAAGCGGAACCGATAGCGAGAGGGCGGGCATCGGCGCCTCTTCCATCACCTTCTTCACCACGGGCAGGGTCTTTTCAATTTCTTCCTCGGGCGCCTCGAACACCAGCTCGTCGTGCACCTGGAGCAACATCCGTGCCGAGAGCTTCTCTTTCTCCAACGTCGCAGCCATGCGCACCATGGCACGCCGGATGATGTCGGCGGCGGTGCCTTGCAGGCGCGCGTTGATGGCGGCGCGCTCGTTGAAAGCACGCACGGATGGGTTCGAATTGGCAATGTCGGGATAGTGGCATTTGCGCCCGAACAAGGTGAGCACGTAGCCGTTCTGCTTGGCGAAGGTCTTGCTCGCTTCCATGTAGTCGCGGATGCCGGGGAAGCGCTCGAAGTATTTTCGGATATATGCGCCCGCTTCCTCGCGCTCGATGCCGAGCTGATTGGCAAGCCCGAAGGCGGAGATGCCGTAGATGATGCCGAAATTGATCGCCTTGGCCCGCCGGCGCACCTCCGACGGCATGTCTTTGATCGGTACTCCGAACATCTCCGAGGCGGTCATGGCGTGAATGTCGAGGTTCTCGCGGAACGCCTTGCGCAACTGCTCGATCTGGGCGATCTCGGCCAGCAGACGCAGCTCGATCTGGGAATAGTCCGCTGACACAAGCTGGTGTCCTGGCGCGGCAATGAACGCGCGCCTGATCTTGCGGCCTTCCTCCGTGCGGATGGGAATGTTCTGCAGGTTCGGCTCGGAAGATGAGAGCCGGCCGGTTGTGGTCGACGCGAGCGCGTAACAGGTGTGCACCCGGTGCGTCGTGGGATTGACGTGGTTCGGCAGTGCCTCCGTGTAGGTCGAGCGCAGCTTCGCTACCTGACGCCAGTCCAGGATCTTGCGCGGCAGTTCGTGCCCCTGCTCGGCCAGCTCGTCCAAGGTCCGCGCGCCTGTGGACCAGGCGCCGGTCTTCGTCTTCGTTCCCCCGGGCAGGCCGAGCTTGCCGAACAGGATGTCGCCGAGCTGTTTGGGGCTGCCGGGGTTGAGCGGCTCACCGGCGAGCTTCTGGATCTCGGCTTCGAGGGCAACGGCCTTCTGCCCGAACTCGTTGGACAGCTGCAACAATGCCTGCCGGTTGATGGAGATCCCGTGCCGCTCCATGCGCGCCAGCACCGCGGCGAGCGGGCGCTCCAATGTCTCGTAGACTGTCATCATGCGCTCGCTGACCAGACGGGGCTTGAGCAGGCGCCACAAGCGAAGCGCGACGTCCGCATCCTCAGCGGCGTATTCGGTGGCCTTGCCGATATCCACGCCGTCGAAGGTGATCCTGGCTTTGCCGGATCCCGTGATCTCGTTGTAATCGACGGTCGTGTGATCGAAATACCGCTTCGACAGTGCTTCGATGCTGTGCTCGGAACGACCGGCGTCGAGCACGTAAGACATCAGCAAGGTGTCGTCGTAGGGCGCAACCGCGACTCCCCGCAACGCAAGCATCTGCAGATCGAATTTGACGTTGTGTCCGACCTTTAGAACGCTTGCGTCTTCCAGAAGCGGCTTGAGTGCCGCGAGCGCTCGAGGTTCCTCGATCTGTTCGGGCGCAATACCACTTGAGAACAGGCCGTCCTTGCCCGCGTCGCCGCGCTCGCGATGGGCGAGCGGCACATAGCAAGCTTCGTTGGGATTGAGCGCCAGCGAAAAGCCGCACAGCGTCGCCTGCATCGGATCGAGGCTTGTGACAGCTATATCGAGCGCGAGAACGCCGAGCTCCCTTGCGCGGGCGATCCAGGCCTCGAGCCGGTCGAGCGTGCGCACAACCTCATAGCGCGATCGATCGAACTTCGCCTGGCGTGCTGCCTCGAGCCGGCCGGTGGCAAGCGCGCGTGGCGCCAGCTCGATCTTGCCGGCGCCCGGCGCAACCGGGGTGCTCCACCTTTTTCTTTCCGGCAGGTCGGTTTCGCGGACGACGGGGGAGGGACGCGGTTGTTCGGCGGGCACACTGTCTGTTGCGCGAAGCTTGCTGTCCGCCTCGATCTGGGCCGCATCGATACCGGAAAACTCCGCCACGCGCCGGGTCAGCGCGACGAACTCCATGGCCTTGAGGAAGGCGATCAGGTGCTTGTAGTCCGGCTCGTGCACCGCGAGGTCGGCAAGCGGCACGTCGAGCGGCACGTGATCGTCGAGAGTGACCAGCTTGCGCGACAACCGTGCCCTCTCGGCGTTTTCGATCAGCGCCTGGCGCCGCTTCTCCTGCTTGATCTCGGCTGCGCGGGCAAGCAGCGTGGCAAGATCGCCGTATTCGCAAATGAGCTGTGCCGCGGTCTTGACGCCGATGCCCGGCACGCCTGGCACGTTGTCGACGGAGTCGCCGATGAGCGCCTGCACCTCGACGAGCTTCTCCGGCGGAACGCCGAACTTCTCGATCACTTCGGGGATCCCGATCCGCCGGTCCTTCATGCTGTCGTACATGATCACGCAGTCTCGTACGAGCTGCATCAGGTCCTTGTCCGAAGCGACGATCATCGCGGTAGCGCCGGCCTCGCAGGCTTCGCGCACATAGGTCGCGATCAGGTCGTCTGCTTCGAATCCGCTCTGCTCCAGGCACGGCAGGTCGAACGCGCGCACGGCTTCGCGGATCAACGGGAACTGCGGGCGCAAGTCATCGGGCGGGTCCGGACGATGCGCCTTGTAATCGGGATACATGCTGCTGCGGAACGTCTTTTCCGATTTGTCGAACACCACGGCGAGGTGAGTCGGCCGCTCCTCCGGCTTCATTTCCCGCAACAGCTTCCAGAGCATGTTGCAGAAGCCGAGCACCGCATTGACTTGGAGGCCGTCCGATTTGCGGCTGAGCGGCGGCAGCGCATGATAGGCGCGAAAGATGTAGGAGGAGCCGTCGATCAGGTAGATGTGGTCGCCCTTTTTCGGCAACCGGGCCTCGACAGGAGCAACGTTGGCGCGGACTTGGGCGGCTTTGGCTGGCATGGCTCCGAAGTATCACCTGCAAGCCGGCTCCGCCACCTGCGAGGCCGCGTTATTCACTAAACCAGGTTCATCTGGCATCGAGCACATGCATCTTGGCGGCGGCCCGCTTCCCATCGACTCCGATCTCCCGGAGCTGACCGGCGCATTGCGGGCGCACAATACCGCCGTGCTTGTGGCGCCGCCCGGGGCAGGAAAGACGACGCGGGTGCCGCTTGTGCTGGCGGCGGAGGGCTGGGCGAAAGGAAAGAAGATCATCGTGCTCGAGCCGCGCCGGATTGCCGCCCGCGCAGCAGCGACGCGCATGGCCGCGACCCTCGGAGAGAGCGTCGGGGCGACCGCGGGGTATCGCGTTCGTTTTGGCTCCCGGGTCTCGCGTGCAACCCGGATCGAGGTGGTGACCGAAGGCGTGTTCACTCGACTCATCCTGGATCGCCCTGGGCTTGATGATGTTGCGGCTGTGCTTTTCGACGAATTCCACGAGCGCTCGCTCGATGCCGATCTGGGGCTTGCTTTGGCACGCGACCTCCAGCAGGGCCTGCGCGAGGACCTCAAGCTGCTCGTCATGTCGGCCACTCTGGATGGAGCCCGGATCGCAAAGGTTCTGGGCAATGCCCCGGTGATCGAGAGCGCAGGTCGGGCGTTTCCGGTCGAGACCCGCTATGTCGGCCGGGATCCGCAGCTCGCGATCGAGCGGCAGGTGGCGCAAGTTGTCGTGCGAGCATTGCGCAATGACGCGGGCTCGCTGCTCGTGTTCCTTCCGGGTGCTGCCGAAATTCATCGAACCGAAACTCTGCTGCGGGAGCGCGTGAGCGATCCGGCCATAGACGTCGCCGTGCTGTATGGCGCGCTTGGGGCCGACATTCAGGATCGTGCGATTGCGCCCGCGCTGCCGGGGCGGCGCAAGGTCGTGCTGGCGACAGCGGTGGCAGAAACTTCGCTCACCATCGAAGGCGTGCGGGTGGTTATCGATTCCGGTCTCGCCCGGGTCCCGCGCTACGAGCCCGACCTTGGGCTCACTCGCCTCGAAACGGTGCGCGTCTCG
>DASXIG010000242.1:0-5780 GCA_036498105.1 Xanthobacteraceae bacterium
ATTCCCAACCAAAGTATGAGCGGGGCAACCGAAGTATAGGAGGGACAAAACGCAGGTATGCGTCACGAAAACCACTGAGTGGGCTACAGCAACCTCTGTACGATTGTTGAATTGGCTGTTGAGTGTCCAAATCGGAGGCGAGGGGAAGGGCTTCGTGGGCCCGACAGAAAGGGTGCAACGCCATGCTGACCTACTCGCTGCGTACGAATGCTGCACAGCGCGCCAGCTTGATCGAGCCTGTCCTCCCCGACTTCAAGCATTCGCCCCCTCGACCAACCGCAACGCTGCTGCGGATCGACGACCGCCTGGAGCAGCGCGGGTATCGGGGCAACGGCGCGGTCCCGTGGCTGCCCGATGACATCGGCGATGCTGCAGATGGCCCGGCACTCCAGGTCACGCCTGCCAACGTCGTCAATCGCCATTCCAGGGCCTGGGATGGCATCAGGGTTGAGATCCTCCACTCTGTCACGCACGACGCGGCCGAATACCGCTTCCGCGCGCCATGTCATTTGCTGCTCGTCTACGAAGAGGGCGTTCGCGACGAAGGCGAGACCCACGTCGGCAGTCTACCCTGCTCGACCCTGCGCACGCTCAGGCGCAAGCTCACCTTCGTACCTGCCGGCCACGACTATCGTGAGTGGCACCGCCCGCGCATTCGCAGCCGGATCATCTGCTTCTATCTCGATCCCGCGAAGATGCCGATCCATCCCGATGCAACTCCGTCAGCAGCGAGGCTTGCACCCCGCGTGCTCTACGAGAACAACGTGTTGTGGGAGACGGCGGTCAAGTTGGGCGCAGCCATCGAGGACGGCTTGGAAAACGAGCGCTACTGCGAAGCCCTTGGTGTGGTCATCGCGCATGAGCTCATGCGCAGCCAGGGTGCCGTCCGGCGCCGCAGCCCGCCGGTACGAGGCGGCTTGGCTGTCTGGCAGCAGCGTATCGTTGCAACCTACATCGAAGAGCACGTCGCCGACGCAATACCGCTCGCGGAACTGGCGAAGCTGGTGAACTTGAGCGCCTATTATTTCTGCCGCGCGTTCAAGCAATCGTTCGGCGTTCCCCCGCATCGCTATCACATCAATCGCCGTATCGAATGCGCCCGGACACTGTTGTCAAGCACGGAACGGTCGGTGACCGAGATCGCGCTTGTGCTCGGCTTCAGCGAAACGAGCTCGTTCACGGCAGCCTTCCGGCAGAGCACCGGGATCGCTCCAACGGAGTATCGCCGCAGCGTGGCTTGAAAGCCGGCGGATCGTGGGAAGGGAGAGTTCAACATGCAAGGCGCAAGTCTAGTTTCCGGAGGCACCATGCGTTATCTGGAAGAAATTCGCCGCTTTCCGCTCCTGGAATCAGGGGAAGAATATGTCCTGGCTAAGCGCTGGCGCGAGCAGGGGGATGGGAGCGCCGCGCAGAAGCTCGTCAACAGCCATCTGCGTCTGGTCGCCAAGATTGCGATGGGTTATCGCGGCTACGGCCTGCCGGTCTCCGAAATAATCTCGGAGGGCAATGTCGGCCTGATGCAGGCGGCAAAACGCTTCGAGCCGGAGAAGGGCTTTCGATTCGCCACATATGCCATCTGGTGGATCAAGGCTGCGGTCCAGGAATACATCCTGCGCTCGTGGTCGCTGGTCAAGATCGGCACCACCGCCAACCAGAAGAAGCTGTTCTTCAATCTGCGCAAGGCCAAGGCGCGCATCTCTGCGTTCGAAGAGGGCGACCTGCATCCCGAACACGTCAAGCTGATCGCCGGCCGGTTCGGCGTGAGCGAGCAGGATGTGATCGACATGAATCGCCGGCTTGGGGGCGACGTCTCGCTCAATGCCCAGATCCGCGAGGGGGAAGGCGATTCCGGCGAATGGCAGGATTGGCTGGTGGACGAAGTGTCCGATCAGGAGACGCGGCTTGCCGAGAGCGAGGAGTCCGACAGCCGCCGCAAAGCCCTGCGTGAAGCCCTCTCCGTGCTCAACAACCGCGAGCGGCACATTTTCGAGGCGCGCCGGCTTGCCGATGAGCCGAGCACGCTCGAGCAGCTGGCGGCTCAGTTCAGCATCTCGCGGGAGCGTGTGCGGCAGATCGAAGCCCATGCCTTCCAGAAGGTGCAGAAGGCCGTGCACGTTGCGATCGCGCACAGGCCGCCTTCGTTCGCGGTTCACTAACTTAGTGCCGCCGATTTGAAGTTCCTGCAGTGATAGCCGCGAGCTCGTAAAGGAACTTCAAATCGAAAGCGGCACTAGAATCATAGATTTTTCTAGTGCCCCTTTGCTTCCGAAGTTCGTGTCAGAGGGTGCCACAATGTCTCACGAACTTCGGAAGCGGGGCACTAGGTGAGAACCATGACACTCGAGCCAGCAGTACGCGAGCCGATGCTCGCGGCGATTCCGAATCTCCGCGCTGTTGCCCTCGCGCTCTGCCGGAACAGAGAACAGGCCGAGGATCTGGTGCAGGGGGCGCTGGTGCTGGCCTGCGCGAACATCGCCTCATTCACGCCCGGCACCAGCATGAACGCTTGGCTGTGCACCATTCTGCGCAATCACTTCTATTCGGAATATCGACGCGAGCGCAGAGCTACGCGAAGGCTTGACGGGAGTCCCAAAACGCAAGCGACCAATCCCCAGCAAATTGCCAGCCTGGAATACAGAGAGCTTTGGGCGGCCCTAGCAAAGCTGGACCCCAAGCAGCGCGAGGCGCTCATGCTGGTTGGAGCATCCGGGCTTTCCTATGGAGAGGCCGCCGGCTTGTGCGGCTGCCCGGTCGGAACGATCAAGAGCCGGGTCAACCGCGCGCGCAACGAGCTTGCCCGCATGCTGGCGATCGACGGCCCGGGATATTTTGAGGCAGACCCCGTGTTCAGCGCCGTCGTCGAAAGCGGAAATCGCCTGCCGATGCAAGCCTAGGTAGTCTACGACGCGCTCCCGCCATCTCCCGGGCGAGCCAGGGCAGTGCGGATAAAACTGAGCAGGTCGTCTTCGCTGAACGGCTTTACAAGATAAGCGACAACTCCGGCGCTGAGCGCCCGCGCCCGAGCCGTTTCGTTCGGATACGCGGTGATCAGAATCGTTGGAATGCTTTGGCTGAGCGCCGAGACATGGCGGTGCAGATCGATCCCGCTCATTCCGGGCATATTGATGTCAGCCACCAGGCAGGCAGTGCGCCCGAGATCGGGGGAGCGCAAGAACTCCTCCCCGCCTGAAAATGCCTCGGCGGCAAGCCCCATCGACCGCATGAGAGCCTTCAGAGCCTCGCGGACCGACTCGTCGTCGTCGACGATTGCAATCAGACCATGTTTATTTCGCACTGCCAGCTCGGCGATTCGAGACCACTATGTTGGAGCGCCCCAGTGTCGTCGCGCGCTGGCACGGACCAGTGCGCCTAAAGTAAGCGGAATCGAAGCCTGCCGCGAGTATACCAAAGTGTAAATAGGCTGGTGCAACGCGGGATATTCACGGCTCAGCCGGCTCTACTTCTTCGATCGGGAGCTCAAACTCGAAAATGGCGCCGCGCGGCTCGTGGGCCCGGGCCGACAGGCGCCCTCCATGAGTTTCCAGTATCGACCGGCAGATGGCCAGGCCCATGCCCATCCCGCCGTCCTTGGTCGTATAAAAAGGCTCGAATAGGCGGTCGAGGTTCTGAGGGGCCAGCCCCGCGCCCGTATCGACCACCGACACCGCCACCTTGTGTGGCGTCTTTTGTCCGGAGGAAACAAGCAGATCGCGGGGTTCACCGTCCGCCATGGCCTCTATGGCATTCATGATGAGATTGAGGACGACCTGCTGAAGCTGGACGCGATCCGCCCGGATTGGCGGCAGCCCGGCATCAAGCTCGGTGCGGAGCGCGATGCGGTGGCGCTCAATCTCATTGCCGGTGACGGCTACGACACTTTGGACGATCTCATTGAGATCGACCTGGCTCATCTGGACGGGAGATTTCTTGGCCAGTGCGCGGATGTGCTGAATGACGTCGGCGGCTCGGTTGCCGTTCTTCTGAATGCGTGCGAGCGCCTGGCGGGCCTCGGCCAGATCGGGCGATTGCCCGTCAAGCCAGCGCACGGCGGCGCCGGCGTCGGTGACCACGGCGGTGAGAGGCTGATTGATCTCGTGGGCAATCGAGGCGGTGAGCTCACCCAGCGTCATCACGCGATTGACGTGGGCGAGCTCGGTCCGCAACCGATACAGCTCTTCTTCTGCTGCCACGGCATCGGTGATGTCCATCACCGCGCCGAAAAACTCCAGCTCGCCAGCCTGATTCCTGACGGGATGGCCCGACGCTTGCAGGTGCTTGACCGATCCGTCCGGCATCAACAACCGATGCTTGTGGTCCCACGCTCTCCCTTCCTTCCATGCCCGCTCCAGCAAGCTGCGCACGGAAGCGCGGTCGTCCGGATGGACCCGTTCCAGGAAAAGCTCGAGCGTCGGTCTGGTAGTTCGGTTCCAGCCAAAAATCCGGAACATTTCCGCTGACCAGATAGCCTCCCGAGTGGCAGCACGCAAAGCGAAACTGCCGGTATGGCTTATCCTTTGCGCTTCGGCCAACAACATTTCGCTTTGACGCAGCGCGTCTTCGTTTCGTTTGCGTTCTGTGATGTCCTCACAGACCACCAGCACCAGAATTCCCTCCGGCCGCCGCACGGCTTTCGCATGCTCGCGAACCCACAGCACGCTGCCGTCCTTGCGCTGCTTTCTCGCTTCCCAACTGAACGGCTGCCCGATGTTTTCAAGGCACCTTCCTATGTCGCCCTTGACGTACTCTCTGTCCTCCTCGACAAAAACGTCGATGACCGGTCGCCCCACCAGTTCAGCTACCGAATAACCGAGTTGTGCGGCGCCAAAGGCATTCGCGGTCAAAACAGCCCCGCCAGGGTCGATGAGGAAGTACATCGCCGGGTGATGCTCGAACAGCTCCCGCCATTCTTCCTCGCTCTTTCTTACCGCCTGCTCCGCGCGCTTGCGCTTTATGAACTGGCCGATCTGGCTGCCGATAGACGACAGTCTGCCGAGCTGCTCCTCGTCGCGTTGCCGCGGCTCACGGCAGAAGAACTCGACAACCCCGAGGCCCTGCTCGGCCAGCACGATGGGGAAGGCGACGCCGCCGTGCAGGCCCACAGCCGCGGCAGCCGGACCACGCACAAAGTTGGATTCAGTCGCGACATCCGCCATCCACACCGGCGCTGCGTTCTCCCAGACCTCTGTCACCACCCCCCGTCCCGGCATCAAGCCCAGCTCGCGGGTGGCCACGTCGAAAGTTTCGCTGTCGAAATCCCGCGCGCGCCAGACGGCTTGGCAGCATAGCCGGAGGCCATCTCGGTCGGCATTCCAAAGAGCGCCCCAATCCCATTGCAGGTTTACGCCAATGGCCCGGAGCAGATCCGGCGCGGCCGATTCGAGAGTTTCAGAATCGGCCAGGATGCGGGTGACCTCGTATTGGGCAGCCAGGAACTGCTCACCGCGCTTGCGCTCGGTGATCTCACGCATGACACAACAAACCGTGCGGCGGGACTCATCGGCGGGGGGGATCGAGCTGATACGGCCACGGAACCAGCGCGACTTTCCCTTCAGGGGACGCGAAACTTCGAAGCTCTCCGCCTCTCCGCTCGCAAGCACGCGCCGGATCACCTCCCGGCCATGCTGCGCCGCGTCCTCGGTGAGGATGTCGCCAAGCCCGCGACCTATCAATTGGTCACGCGGCCAGATGAGGAGCTCTTCATCCTTGGCCCAGACGTTCAGGTATTTTCCATCCGCATCGAACTCGTAGACGATCTCGTCGGTCGAGCCTACCAGCGCGCT
>DASXIG010000243.1:0-2178 GCA_036498105.1 Xanthobacteraceae bacterium
GAGCGACGTTCCTGCAGATACTCCCGGGCAACCTCCAGAAAGCCGGAGATCAGGGGATTGCTGCGACGCTCTGCGAGGCAAACAAGATCATCGTTCGTGGATGTCACCGGGCCATCGATAGAAATCTGCGCGACGCCGCTCTGCGGCAGCATTTCGTCATTGAACATGATGCCGAGGCCCGTGCCTTCGGCAACCGCGCCTATCACTCTTCGCGGCTGCCGATCTGAACAACCTGGTTGGCAGGGAGCCCGGGGGTTCCAATCAATTGGTCGAACGCCCGCCGGCTCGACGATCCAGGCTCGCGAACAACGACAACTTGTTGCCTGAGATCTTTTACCGAGATCGATGCTCGCCGTGCCCACGCCGAACGTTTCGGAGAGATGACCACCAGGACCACGCTCGCCACGGGCAGCGCATGAAAACTCACCCCGGCGTCCTCTCGAGCAACGACCGCGACATCGAGCTCGTAGTTGAGGATCCTGCTTGCAAGCAAGCGGGAATTCGCAAACTCGACGGATATCGAAGTGGCAGGGAAGCGTTTCTTGTGCCGAGCTACCAACGTCATGAACCCGTGGGGCGTATACGAGCCCACGCGCAGATGTCCCTGCCGCAACCCCCGAACGTCATGCAGATACGCGGTCGCCTCATCGAAGCTTGCGAACATGCGCCGTACTATCGGAAGCAGGGCCGAGCCGGCCGAAGTCAGACATGCTCCGCGGCCGGCGCGATGGAAGAGCTCGATCTTGTACTGGCGTTCGATGGATAGTACCTGGCTGGTCACAGTCGGCTGGCTGACATTGAGTCGCTTGGCGCCGGCTGTAAAGCTGCCTTCCATCGCGACCGCAAGGAACGCGCGTGCCTGCGCCGGTGTCATAGTTTCCCTCTATACTTCGCCCACATGATTTGTATTTGCCTAATAGCACCGTTTCGGGAAACTCTGCACGAGACAACGCGACGCGTTGCGTCGGCGCTGTGGACCCGCAGGATTTCTGGAGGCAATGCCCCAATTCACTTTTCCCACATGCCGGATAGCCACTCGCGAGGGCAGCGAGGAGGCGGTGCTTTGCATGCGAGATGGTATTGTGTTTGCGATCCTCGCGCCCGCCTCCACACGCAATGATCGATCCGGCTGGCATCTGCACGTGGGATTCGGCCCTTGCGACCGGGAAGACCTGATATTTGCGGATCTCAATGAGGCCCGGCGTTGGCTGGACGGGATTGTGTCGGCCGAATGGAAGGGCGATTAGCGCAAGAGCGATGACGTCCCCGGGGCTAATCCAGCTCGGGCTTGCTTTGGCGCAGGTCCTTGAGCGAGCCGTGGCGTTTCTTGGATTGCAGCCGGCGCTCGCGCGAACCGGTGGTCGGCTTGGTGGGACGGCGCGGGGTAGGCGCGACAGCAGCGCGCTCGATCAACGCGATAAGCCGGTCGCGTGCGTCCTGGCGGTTGCGTTCCTGCGTCCGGTGCCGCTGCGCGTTGATAACGAGCACGCCGTCGCCGCTCAATCGACGGCCGGCCAGCCGTTCAAGCCGCGCGCGCACGTCTTCGGGCAGATTCGGCGAATGGCGGACGTCGAAGCGAAGCTGCACCGCGCTGGCAAGCTTGTTGACATTTTGTCCGCCAGGACCCGAAGCGCGGATGAAGCGCTCCTCCAGCTCGCTTTCGTCAAGGCTGATGCGCGCGTCGATGCGGATCATGGGTCACGGCTTGTCGAAGACCATGACCTTGGAGATGAACGCGTTCACATCGTGGCGGTGCGCGAGGCCGCACGCCCGGGCCAGCTCGCGGAAGTCCTCACGCAGATAGCTCGCGTAATAAGGCTCATGAAAATTCTGCGGAAAGCGCTCGAGCATACCGTCGTATTCGGGCCGGTCCCCGGTCTGGAGCGAGTCCAGAACGACGAGCCGGCCGCCGCGCTTGAGCACGCGCGCGAACTCGCGGAACATGCTGCGCCGGACTTTGGGCGGCAGCTCGTGGAACGTAAAGATGCTTGCCACGGCATCCTGGCTTTCGGCGGCCAGCGGAATTGATTCTCCCTTCGCGACCAGAAAATCGATCCAGCCCCATCGCCGCAAATGCTGCCTGGCTTCGGCGATGTAGGCCTCCGACAGATCAAGCCCCATCGCGGGGAGGCGCGGCCAGGCCTGCTTGACGAAATCGAGAAACCGGCCGGTGCCGCA
>DASXIG010000244.1:0-7604 GCA_036498105.1 Xanthobacteraceae bacterium
ACGCGCGAGCCGTCTGCCGTGTACTGGTTCGGAACCGACATGCTCGGGCGCGATATCTATTCGCGCGTCCTCTTCGGCGCGCGCGTTTCGCTTGCGGTCGGCTTTTCGGTGGCCATGCTCGGCTCGCTCGCCGGCCTTCTCATCGGCTTGACCTCGGGCTTCTTCCGTTGGGCCGACGGACTCATCATGCGGGTGATGGATGGGGTCATGTCGATCCCTCCGATCCTGCTCGCCATTGCGCTGATGGCCCTCACGCGCGGAAGCGTCGGTAACGTGATCACCGCGATCACCATTGCCGAAATTCCGCGCGTATCGCGTCTGGTGCGCGGCGTCGTCCTGACACTGCGCGAGCAGCCTTACGTGGACGCAGCAGTCGCGGCAGGCACGCGGACGCCCACGATCCTTCTGCGTCACATATTGCCGAATACCATCGCGCCGATAACGGTGCAGGCGACCTACGTATGTGCCAGCGCCATGATCATCGAAGCGATCCTGTCCTTCATCGGTGCCGGCACGCCGCCCACCATCCCGTCCTGGGGCAACATCATGGCCGAAGGCCGGGCCCTTTGGCAGGTCAAGCCGCACATCGTGTTCTTCCCCGCGATCTTTCTCTCCACCACGGTGCTTGCGGTCAATCTCCTGGGCGATGGCCTGCGCGATGCGCTCGATCCGCGCATGGTGAAACGGGTCTAGACAGAGACATCGACCCATGGCGCTGCTGGAGATAGAAAACCTGCAAACCCATTTCCGCACGCCGGACGGAGTGCTCCGGGCGGTGGACGGGATCTCTTTCAGCATGGAAACCGGCGAGACGCTTGCGATCGTGGGCGAGAGCGGCTGCGGCAAGTCCGTCACCGCAAACTCCGTTCTCCGCCTCATTCCGGAACCGCCGGGCAAGATCAAAGGCAGCATCCGCTTCGAGGGCGTCGATCTCCTCCGTCTCGACGAACGCGCCATGCGGGACATCCGGGGCAATCAGATCAGCATGATCTTTCAGGAGCCGATGACCAGCCTCAATCCGGTGCTCACGGCGGGCCGACAGATCTGCGAAACCCTGCGGGTGCATCAGCGCCTCGGCCGACAGGCGGCGGAGCAACGTGCCGTGGAGATGCTGCGGCTCGTCGGCATCGCCGAACCGGAACGGCGGGCGGGCGAATACCCGCATCAGCTTTCCGGCGGGATGCGGCAGCGGGTCATGATTGCCATCGCGCTCGCCTGCAACCCGAAGCTCCTGATTGCCGACGAGCCGACCACCGCGCTCGATGTCACCATTCAGGCACAGATCCTCGATCTCATGGGGGATCTCAAGAAGCGGGTAGGCGCCGCCATCATTCTCATTACGCATGATCTCGGCGTAGTGGCCGAGATCGCCGAACGCGTGCTGGTGATGTATGCCGGCCGCAAGGTTGAGGAGGCCCCTGTCGGCGAGCTCTTCCGCAAGCCGCGGCACCCCTACACGCAGGGATTGCTCGGCGCCTTGCCTAAGCTCGGCTCTTCGCTCAACGGGCACGCGACAAAGCTCGCGGAGATCCCAGGCGTCGTGCCGAGTCTCAAGCAACGCATCGCAGGCTGCGTGTTCGCGAGCCGCTGCGCAATTGCCCGCGATATCTGCCGGCACGTGGCGCCGGCCATCGAGGTCAAGGCTCCTGGCCACCTTGCGGCCTGCCATTTTGCGCCCAAAGGAGTGGTGGCCGCGTGAACATCCCGATTCTTCAGGTCAATGACCTCAAGAAGCATTTCCCGCTGCGCTCAAGCCTTGCTTCGGTGGGCCTCGGCCGTCGCCAATGGGTCTACGCTGTAGACGGCGTCTCGTTTGATATCGCGAGATCGGAAACGCTGGCACTGGTTGGCGAGTCCGGCTGCGGAAAGTCCACCGTGGGCCGCGCCATCCTGCGGCTGTTCGATATCACTGCCGGACAAGTCGTCCTGGATGGGCGCCGTATCGACGATCTGTCGCCGCGCACCCTGCGTCCGCTACGCCGGCATGTGCAGGTGATATTCCAGGACCCGTTCGCGAGCCTCAATCCGCGCATGCGCGTGCGTGACATCATTGCCGAGCCGATGCGCAATTTCGGGATTGCCAAGTCGTCAGCCGATCTGCAGGCGCGAGTCGGGGCACTGATGGAGAAAGTGCGGCTGCCGCGCGACGCCGTCAATCGATGGCCGCATGAGTTCTCCGGCGGTCAGCGCCAGCGTATCGGCATTGCGCGGGCGCTTGCCGCCGAGCCCGACCTGATCGTGTGCGACGAGGCCGTCTCCGCGCTCGACGTGTCCGTGAAAGCGCAGATCGTAAACCTGCTCCATGACCTGCAGCTCGAGCTTGGTCTCGCTCTCCTGTTCATCAGTCATGATCTCGCCATCGTCGAGCATATGACGCATCGCGTGGCCGTGATGTATCTCGGCAAGATTGTCGAGCTCGCGCCCAAGCGCGACATCTTCTCGGCGCCCAAGCACCCCTATACAAAGGCGCTCCTCTCGGCCGCTCCAATCCCCGACCCTGGTGCCGTGCGCCAGCGCATCATCCTGCAAGGCGATGTGCCAAGCCCCGTGAACCCGCCCAAAGGCTGTCGCTTTCATACCCGCTGCCCCTACGTGTTCGATCGCTGCCGGAGGGAGGAGCCGCCGCTGCGGCTGACCGGGAAAGAGCATCTCACGGCCTGCCACCTGCACGACCTCCCGGCGGCAGAGAACCCCATGGCCGAACGCTGGCGCTAATGACGCCGCGAAGGTGGAGCCAAAGCGAGTGCCCCTGCCAGGAGCTGGATAACGCGATCGGCAACTCTCCTTTGATTGCCAGGCGCAAGCTCGCCAATGCGCTCGGCATCTTGTGCTTCAATGGTTGCGATCTTGGCACAGCGGACTACGGAGGCTGCCGGAAGGCCTGCCGTGTCGAGATCGGAAACCGCGACATCGTCATCCCACCTGCGGTTCTCCGCGCTGGTGATCATGAGAACCCACACCAGTCCGTGAGCGGCCTCAATCGCGCCTGCGGTAAGGACGAGCGCTGGCCGACGCTGCCGGACCGGGCGATCCGCATAAGGAAATGGTACCTTGACTACATCCCAAGGCTTAAAGGCCCCCATAAGCTTTCCGATCGTTTTCGGATGCCCATTCGCTGAACGTAGCAAAGGGGTCATCGACTGCTGCACGCGCCGCCTTGGTGAGAATCACGCGATCACGCTGAATCGTATAAGCAACCTCATCACCTTCTCGCACCTGGAGTGCTTCGCGGACTGCACGCGGGATTGTCGTCTGGGCCTTGCTCGTAATCTTGCTCTTAATCATGGTCCTTCAGTCCCGTAGTAAGGATATTCCTTACGGTAAGGAGCAACCTCGAGCGCGTCAAGTCCGAACCCTACTCCCGCCCCAGCGCTTGCCATTGACACAGGAGCCAAAGATAATATCTTTACTATCGTTGTCTTAGGTATTCCGATGCGGCTACACCCGGCTCTCGAGAACAGCACGCGCAACGTCCTGCCGTTCCGCAGCGCTACGCTGTCCACCCGCATAGTACGCGAGGTGCGCGAGGCGCTGTTTGCCAAGGAGCTTCGACCGGGCGACTTTCTTGGGACGGAAAAGGATCTTGCCCAGCGTTTCGATGTCAGCCGGATCGTTGCGCGGGATGCGCTGCGCACCTTGGAGGCGCAGGGGATCGTCGAGATAAAGGTCGGTTCGGGCGGCGGCGCCCGCGTGGCGAGCGGAAATGCCCGCCTGTTTGCGGAAGCGCTTGCCGTTCAGCTCGATCTCACCGGAGTTTCCGTCGGCGAGATCATGGAGGCGCAGCGCGCGATCGAGTCGCTTGCGGCCGAGCTCGCCGCCATCAATTCGACCAAAGACGAGCATGCGCGGCTGCGGCAGCTCGTGCAAGAGGCCGAGCGCACCATCGAGGACGTTGCCGCCTTTACCCGCGGCGGGCGCGAATTCCATCTCGCGGTGGCCGAGGCCTCGCACAACCGCGTGCTGGTCGTTCAGCTCATCTCGCTTCAGCACGTCTCCTGGCCGGCACACAATCCGACGCTCACGCCCGAGGTCGCGCGCCACATTCTCGACGTTCACAGCCGGCTGGCGTTCCTGATCGAAACGCGTGACGCCGCCGGCGCGCGCCGGTTGATGGATGAGCACGTGCAGATGATCGGAGCGCGCCGCACATCGGAGCGCAGCAACCGCGCTCCGGAGGCGAGAGACTGCTGCTGAGCAAAAATCGCAACGACAGGAGAAAGACAAATGGCCCAACAGGAACGCGAGAAAGACAAGTTCGTCATCGAGCCGCACTTCCGGCTGCAGGAATGGGTGGCGGAGGAGAAGGGCTATTTCAGAGATGAAGGGCTCGACTATGTGTTCCAGGAGCTGATCAAGTCGACGGACGGAACGCACCATTACAAGGGGGACAAGGTCGGAGCGATGCAGTCGTTCGAGCGCGGCCGCAGCTCAGACGTGAGCTGCGCCTGTCATTGGACGGTCGGCGTGGCGGCATCCAAGGGGAAGGGCCGGCTTTATGCCGACATCTATTCAGTGGCGCCCTCGGGAGTATTCGTCCCGGCGGACTCGCCGGTGAAGACGCCCGAAGATCTCGCAGGTGTTCCCATCGCGGTCGGGTATCAGTCCGGAAGTCATTATTCGACCATCCAGGCGCTCGAGCAATACATGCCCGCCGACAAGATCAATCTTACCTTTGCTGACGGGATGCTCTTTCACCGGCTCGATCAGCTGATCGCAGGCGAGGCGCAGGCCTCGGCCCTGTTCAGCGGACCCTACTATTTCGCCGAGCAGCTTGGTTTCCGCAAAGTGATCGACACGACGTTCATGATCGCGACCATGGTGACGGGCGACCCGGATCCGGCAGACCTGCGCAAATTCTTCCGTGCGCTCAAGCGCGCACAGCGCGACATTGATCTGCGCCCGGATCGCTATACCCATTACTACAAGAATGAATTCCCCGAGCGTTACCACACCCGTATGGATACGCGGCGCTGGGGGCCGGGAGAACGGCTCGTATTCGAGACGTATACCAAGGAAATCTACGACGAGACGTTCCGGTGGATCGGCGACCACGGCATCTTCGCCGACAGCGGCATGGGCACGGGGAATTACGAGCAGGCCGTCATCACTGCTGCGCAATAGGGGCAACGCATGCGTCGCCCTCGATCCGCAGTCTCGGACGTTGAAAGAGGGCGAGGCGGTGCCTCGCCCCTACGGATCGAGCACGCTTTCTAGGGCAGGCAAAGGCTACGCCGGGCGGCGGGCCGGCGTCAGGCCGGCGGGAAGGGCTGGGCGTGGTCTATCGAGCTCGGCTTTGGTCGCAAGCTTGAGCCAGCGCTCGTGCAACATCTTGCAATTGGCAACGACTTCCGGCGAGCTCGCAATTCTGGCGCGCCGCGCACATTCCGCGGCCTGCTCCCGACAGTACTTTGCATACGACGACGACATCGCACGCTCTTTCACGCACCCACACCTTACGCGCTGCCTCAAAACGAGTAGGCAAGCGGTCACAAGTATTCGCATCAAGTCGGCAGAACACTCAAGGCCTGAGCATTGTCGGCGAACGAAATCGCGTGCGCTGTTGTATTGCGGCCACAGCTTGCGTGCGCGCTTCAGCGATGCTGGATTTGTGAATTACTCCCGGTAATTCTATCATTGGAATACCGCCCTACCGGGATGAGCCAGCGATGAATGCATTCCATGACGCGGCATACAATATGGCGGCCGTGAGCGCGACGGTCGCGCTTTACCGCGCCCTGATCAAAAAAGGTGTGCTGGCGCGAGAGGAAGCGGTGCGCATCCTCCTCGACGAAGCGGTGGCGCGAGCAATCCAGGCGGAAGCACAGACTGAGGGGACGGGTGTGAGCAAAACCACACTGGATGTAAACCGCCAGTCCGCGGAAATTCTGAAATTCATAGCCGAGAAGCTTTGATGCCGGGCGCGACACGCCCATTGGCGATCGGTGCCCCCCCTCCCCTGCCGACTTACGCCGCTATCGGGATTGTGGTGCGCGTGCTCGACGGCGAACCGATCAAGCGGGTGCGCCATCTCATGCACAGCATTTTCGACCAAGCCGGTTCAGCCTCCTGCGATTGGTCGGAGCCCGAGCGTTGGATCGATGAGCGACTCTGCGGTGAGCTCAGTGCGCTCGCGCGCAAGGTATGGGAAGGGAGCGGCAAGGCGATAAACCCGCGCTATCTCTACGACCATTTCACCTTCATCAGTCGATTGCGGCTGTTGGAGCCCCGGGACGGCATCTACCGGATGGGAGAGCGCGGCGAACGATTTCTTTCCGGCGATGAAGCTATCCTGCACGACCTCGTCGCTTTAAGGTCGTCCAAGCGGCGCTCGAAGGCTAGAGCAGGATGGCGGTTCGAAAAAAGCCATCCTGCTCTGGCTTGAAAACTGCCTCACAGCAGCAGAGATCCTGGGATAACTCCGATGCGCCCGGAAGATCTGAAGATCCTGCGTGAGCACATGATCGCGGAAATCTCCGCGGATGCCGCTCGCGTGCGCGAATTGACCGGCAAGTCGATGCTCGATCCACGCGTCATGGAGGCAATGGGGAAGGTCCCACGACACGAATTCGTGCCGGTCGAGCTCCAGCCATTGGCGTATGCTAACATGCCGCTGCCTATCGGATGCGAAAAGACGATTTCCCAGCCGTTCATTGTGGCGTTGATGACGGATCTGCTCGACCTCAGCGCCGATGATACCGTGCTCGAGATCGGTACGGGCCTGGGCTATCAGGCGGCAATTCTCGGGCAGCTGGCGCGCCAAGTGTACAGCATGGAAATCATCGAGGAGCTCGGAAACCAGGCAAAGCAGCGCTTGGAGCGGCTGGGTTTCACCAATATCGAGATGCGAATGGGAAACGGGTATCATGGCTGGTCCGAGCATGCGCCATTCGACAGGATCATCTTGACGGCGGCCCCGGACCTCATTCCTCCGCCGCTGCTCCATCAGTTGAAAGCCGGCGGGAAAATGGTGCTGCCAGCCGGGCTCCCTGACGCGCAGCAACTTATTCTTGTGCAGAAAAACGAGGCCGGAAAGGTTTCGACGAGCGAGATCCTCGCAGTCCGCTTCTCGCAGCTAGAGGAGGAGACCCCATAATATCTCCCGCTGAATGATATCTCCCCCTGACTGTTCCCTCAGAATGCGTTAGTCTTTCCTTGTGCTCCCGGCTGTGTCCGCGGCAAGAACGCGTGAAGCGCGGCCGAGCTGAAAGGGTCGCATCTGCAGGAGGGCTGCCATGAAGGTCAAGATTAGCGGCGCGGCCACGGTTTTTGTCGCCGCGCTTGTCGCACCGACTTTGACACTCGAACCCATTCTGTCCGCACTCAATGTGCCGCTGGCACACTGGGAGGCACAGGCCAAAGACCTGGACATGGATGCCGTGCCGACCCTGACGACAGAGGGAGTTCGGGCCGTGCAGCAAACCTTGCAGAAGAAAGGTTTCGACCCCGGGCCCATTGATGGCGTCCTGGGACCCCTCACCGAGCAAACCGTTCGCAAGTTCCAGGAAGCCTACGGCATCAACGCGAGCGGGCGCATCGATAACCAGACGCTCTATGCACTGGGCCAGACCCAATTAGCCAGCGAGCCCAAGCCATAGTGGGCGGGC
>DASXIG010000245.1:0-18898 GCA_036498105.1 Xanthobacteraceae bacterium
AAATGCCAGCGTTGCGCCTTGGAGACCAGAAAATCGCGGAACACCTGAACGCGGGCAACCGTTTTCAGCTCCTCCGGATAAACAAAATAAGCATCCAGCGCGATCGTGTCGGACTCGCCGAATAACTGCACCAACCCGCCATTCTCCTCGACCAGGTAGTCGGGCAGCAGCGCGACCCCCATGCCTCGTTGGCAGGCCCGGACAACGCCCAGAATCGTATTGATAGTCAGCACCGGGGTGCGGGGGCCTTTGCCGTTGCGACCCACCTCGATCAGCCAGCGGCGGTTCTCCAGGTAATTCGGCACCGTGCTGCCGCCGAGCAGCACAATGCGGTGCTTGTCGAGCTCGTCGAGAGCGCGCGGGGTGCCGAACCGCTTCACGTACTCCGGCGATGCATAGGCGTGAAAGCGCACCGAGAACAGCTTGCGCTGGATCAGGTCGGGCTGAGTTGGCTGGCGCAGCCGGATCGCGACGTCCGCCGCGCGCATGGCGAGATCCAGCTCCTCGTCTGTCGTGAGCAAGGTGAGGTGCACATCCGGGTAAAGCTCGACGAATTCCCCAAGTCTGGGGGTCAGCCAATGGACTCCTATGCCTGGGGTCGTGGTCACCCGGAGCTCGCCGTTCGGCCGCTCGCGACTGTCCGTGAGCTTCGCGCGCGCCGCTTCGAGCTTCATGAACACATCATGCGCCGTACGATGCAGGAGCTCGCCTTGCTCGGTGAGAATGAGCCCGCGGGCATGGCGGTGAAAGAGCGAAACGCCCAGCTCCTGCTCCAGCGCCGAGACTTGTCGCGACACCGCCGACTGCGAGAGCCCAAGCTGCTCGCCGGCATGCGTGAAGCTGCCGGCCTCGGCGGCTGCGTGGAACACTTTCAGCTTGTCCCAATCCATGCTCATCCGTGGCTGCCTGTTCATTCCGCTGCGATTGCCGGCTCAGCTTCGCCCTGCAACGCGAGAAACCGCTCGGCTTCCAGGGCTGCCATGCAGCCTTGTCCCGCCGCGGTAACGGCTTGGCGATAGACGTCGTCGGTGACGTCCCCAGCTGCAAAAACGCCGGGGACCGACGTGGCGGTCGAATACGGGGCTGTCTTGATATAGCCGGACGGTTTCATATCCAGCTGCCCCAAAAACAGCTCGGAGGCGGGGGTATGGCCGATGGCGATGAAGACGCCGTCGGTGCCGCGTTCCGTCCGGGCGTTGGTCGTAACGTTTCGAAGCACGGCGCCCTTCACCTTGAGCGGACTGTCCTCTCCCACAACCTTCTCCAGGATTGTGTTCCAGAGGACCGAAATCTTGGGATTGCGGAAGAGACGGTCCTGCAGAATCTTCTCTGCCCGAAACCGGTCACGCCGGTGCACCACTGTCACGTGGGAGGCAAAATTCGTGAGGAACAGCGCCTCCTCGACAGCGGTATTCCCGCCCCCGATAACCAGAACGTCCCTGCCGCGATAAAAAAATCCGTCGCAGGTTGCGCAGGCCGATACACCGTAGCCCTTGAATTTCTGTTCGGAGGGCAATTCGAGCCAGCGCGCCTGGGCGCCGGTAGTGATGATGACCGTATCAGCCAGATAGCGGTCCCCGGTATCGCAATGGAGGTGAAATGGCCGAACGCTCAGGTCGGCCTTGATGACGTGGTCGCTGACCAGCCTTGTCCCGACATGCTCCGCCTGCTTCTGCATCTGCTCCATCAGCCAGGGGCCCTGGATGACGTCTGCAAACCCCGGATAGTTCTCGACGTCCGTTGTGATGGTCAGCTGGCCACCCGGCTGAATGCCCTGGATTAGCACCGGATCGAGCATGGCACGGGCGGCGTATACGGCTGCCGTATAGCCGGCTGGGCCGGAGCCGATGATCACGACCTTCGCGCGGATAGTTCGGCCCATCTGAGGTCCCGTGGGAGCAGGCTCGAAAGGCGAGTTCGGTATGCGGAGCCCGCAATGCGGCAGTGCCGAACTATCTAGGAATTCCGATCAGCTATGCAAGAGACGCAGAGCACGTTTGAGCCCCGAGAGGGCCCCCTGCCCGATAGCTTCCCCAGCAATATTTCGCGCCTTCTGAGCGGGCGCTTCGCTTCCGAGAGGTGGTCAGCGCCACTCGACCTTTTTGATCTCGTAGGCCTTGGCGCCGCTCGGCGTCACCACTTCGACGCTGACCCCCTTGGCCTTGCCGATGAGAGCACGTGCGAGTGGAGATGTTATGGAAATCTTTCCCTTCTTTGCGTCTGCTTCGGGCTCGCCGACCAATTGCCAGACCTGCTTCTTCTCCGTGTCCTCGTCCACGAGAGTCACGGTCGCTCCGAACTTGATGGTTTCGCCGGAGAGCTTGGAGACGTCGATGACTTCGGCGCGCGCCAGCTTGTCCTCAAGCTCGGCAATGTGCGTCTCGTTGTGCGACTGCGCTTCCTTTGCGGCGTGATACTCCGCGTTCTCCGAGAGGTCCCCGTGCGTGCGCGCATCGGTGATCAGTTGGATGATGCGGGGCCGCTCCACCTGTTGGCGATGCTTGAGCTCCTTTTCGAGGGCGGAATACCCCTCCGCCGTCATCGGAATCTTATCCATGTTGCCTTCGAACCTCCGACTCTAGCCATAGAGACAATAAATCTGATCGCGGGCCGAACGCCGCCTTCGGCCACGCTATCCTGAACTCTGTCCCAATCCCACCGTCAGGGCAGCGGTTCCGGGCTTGCCCGGGGATCAGCCCTTGCCGCCGAAGTAGCTTTGCAGCGGGCGCACATCGAGATCCCCCCCGAGATAAGCCTTGATGCCCTGCGCCGCCGCGACGGCCCCTGAGAGAGTGGTGTAGTAGGGCACTTTATGCAAGAGGGCCGCCCGCCGGAGCGGGCGGCTGTCTGCGAGGGCTGTTACGCCCTCCGTGGTGTTGAATACGAGCTGAACCTCGCCATTCTTGATGGCATCCACAATATGGGGACGGCCTTCCAGCACCTTGTTGATTTTGCTTGCCGGGACACCCTGCTCCGCAAGATAACGCTGCGTTCCCGACGTAGCGATGATGCGGAACCCAAGGCCAACCAGGAGCCTGATTGCTTCGATCACGCGGGGCTTGTCGCTGTCCTTCACCGAAACGAAGACCGTACCCGCCCGCGGCAGCCGCGAGCCGCCTCCGATCTGACTCTTGGCAAACGCAATCGCAAAATCCCGGTCTATCCCCATGACCTCGCCCGTAGACTTCATCTCGGGCCCAAGCACGGTGTCGACTCCCGGAAATCGGGCAAATGGAAAAACCGCCTCCTTTACCCCGACGTGGTCGAGATGCGCCGGCTTGACGTCGAAGCTCGAAAGCTTTTCGCCCGCCATGATCCGAGCCGCGATCTTGGCGACCGGAATCCCGATCACCTTGGCGACGAACGGGACCGTGCGCGAGGCACGCGGGTTGACCTCGAGCACGTAAACGTCGCCGTCCTTGATCGCGTATTGCACGTTCATCAGCCCGCCCACTTCGAGGGCAACGGCGAGCGCGCGGGTCTGCCGCTCCAGCTCGGCGATCACGCTTGCCGGGAGCGAGTGTGGCGGCAGCGAGCAGGCGCTGTCGCCGGAATGGATCCCGGCCTCTTCGATGTGCTCCATGACGCCGACGACTGCCGCGTCGCTACGGTCGGCGAGGCAGTCCACGTCGATCTCGATCGCATCCGAGAGGTAGCGGTCAATGAGCAGCGGACGCTTCTCCGATACGACCAGCTCGGAAGGCCGATCGAGGTCGCCGGCCAGACGCGCCAGATACGCATCAAGCTGCGGAGCATCGAAGACGATCTCCATCGCACGCCCGCCCAGTACATACGACGGTCGTATCACCACCGGGTAGCCTACCTTCTCGGCGATCGCGCGCGCCTCCTTCGGGCTCGTGGCAACGCCGCTCATGGGCTGGCGCAGCCCGAGCTTGTCGAGAAGCTTCTTGAACCGGTCGCGGTCCTCGGCGAGGTCGATCATGTCCGGCGAGGTGCCGAGGATGGGAACGTTGGCTTGCTCCAGCGGGTGGGCGAGCTTGAGCGGTGTCTGCCCTCCGAACTGCACGACCACCCCGTGCAGATGCCCGCGCGTCCGCTCCACGTCGATGATCTCGATCACGTCCTCCGCGGTGAGCGGCTCAAAATAAAGCCGGTCCGAGGTGTCGTAGTCGGTCGACACCGTTTCCGGATTGCAGTTGATCATGATCGTCTCGTAGCCGGCTTCCTTGAGCGCGAAGCAGGCATGGCAGCAGCAATAGTCGAATTCGATGCCTTGCCCGATACGGTTCGGCCCGCCGCCGAGGATCACGACTTTCCGCTGGTCCGAGGGGGCAGCTTCGCAGCGCGCGGGTCCGGCGAACGGGGTTTCGTAGGTCGAATACATGTAGGCGGTCGGGGTTGCGAACTCGGCCGCACAGGTGTCGATGCGTTTGAATACCGGGCGCACCCCGAGCGCCCGCCTTAGCTGCGCGACGCTCTCCGCGCTGATGCCGGCCAGCTTGGCCAGACGCGCATCGGAAAATCCTTTCGCTTTGAGCGCGCGCAAGGCTCCGGCCGTTGCAGGCAGGCCATGCGCTCGCACTTCTGCCTCGGCTTCCACAAGCTCGCGGATCTGGGCGAGAAACCAGGGATCGATCTTGCACGAGTTGTGGATATCCTCGTCGGAAAAGCCGAGGCGCATCGACTGCGCGACGGCGAGCAGGCGGTCGGGCGTCGGCGTGCCGAGTGCGGCCCGCATCGCATTCTTGTCGTCGCCGTGGCCAACTCCTTCGATTGCGATCTCGTCGAGTCCGGTGAAACCGTTCTCGAGCGAGCGCAGCGCCTTTTGCAGGCTCTCCTGAAAGCTGCGGCCGATCCCCATCGCCTCTCCGACCGACTTCATCGAGGTCGTCAGAACCGGTTCGGCGCCGGGAAATTTCTCGAATGCGAAACGCGGGACCTTGGTGACCACATAATCGATGGTCGGCTCGAACGAGGCTGGAGTTGCGCCGCCGGTGATGTCGTTGGCGACCTCATCGAGCGTGTAGCCGACCGCAAGTTTGGCCGCGACCTTGGCGATGGGAAAGCCGGTCGCCTTCGAGGCGAGCGCGGAGGAACGGGACACGCGCGGATTCATCTCGATGATGACGAGGCGACCGTCCTCGGGATTGACCGCGAACTGGACGTTCGAACCGCCGGTCTCGACTCCGATCTCGCGCAGCACCGCGATCGAGGCGTCCCGCATCCGCTGATATTCCTTGTCGGTCAGTGTCAGCGCGGGCGCGATGGTGATGGAATCGCCGGTATGAACTCCCATCGGGTCGAGGTTCTCGATCGAGCACACGATGATGCAATTGTCGTTGCGGTCGCGAACCACCTCCATCTCGAATTCCTTCCAGCCGAGCACCGATTCCTCGATCAGCACTTCGTTGGTGGGGGAGGCGTCGATGCCGCGCTCTACGATGTCGATGAATTCCGCTTTGTTGTACGCGATCCCGCCGCCGGTGCCGCCGAGCGTGAATGAAGGCCGGATGATCGCGGGGAGCCCGATCTCCTCCATCGCTTCGAGGGCCTGGATCAAGGTCTTCACCTGCGTCGAGCGCGGCGTCTCGAGCCCGATGCGCTGCATCGCGTCGCGGAAAAGCTTGCGATCCTCCGCCTTGTCGATGGCGTGCGCGCTGGCGCCGATCATCGCGACATTGTAACGCTCCAGGACTCCCATCTTGTTGAGCGACAGCGCGGTGTTGAGCGCGGTCTGTCCTCCCATGGTGGGAAGGAGCGCATCCGGGCGCTCCTTCTCGATGATCTTGGCGACGATTTCCGGTGTGATCGGCTCGACGTAGGTAGCGTCCGCGAGATCCGGATCGGTCATGATGGTTGCAGGATTGGAGTTGACCAGCACGATCCGATAGCCCTCGGCCTTGAGCGCCTTGCAGGCCTGGGTGCCCGAATAATCGAACTCGCAGGCTTGTCCGATCACGATGGGGCCCGCGCCGATGATCAGGATGGAATGAATGTCGGTCCGCTTGGGCATGTACCGGGGGCGCGATCAGGATGCTGTGGGCATGAAAAAGGCGCGCTGCGTGCGCGCCCTTTGCCGCCGCAGACGGCCAAGGCAGATGGCCACCTCGCGCGCGGGCTGTTTAGACCAGATCGGCAGGGCAGGGAAGGGGCGGCACATCGCGGACGGCGGTCTCACACGGGCCGGGCCAGGAAGGTCATTCGCGCGGGGTTATGGCCGATATTGGCCCGCTCCCGGTGCGACGAGAAGCCCGCGCCCGCAAGCTTCTCGATCATTGCGCTCTCGCTGTAGCGGGTGAGACCGAGTTGCGAGCGCAAGCGCCAGTAATCCGAAGCCAGCGTGCGCATGAGGCCAACAATCGCCGCGCGCAGGAAGTTGTTCGCGAAGGCGAAGCGCAGCAGCGCAAATGCGTCGGTCGCCGCGCTGACATGGGGCGGCAGGAGGTCGCCGAGAATGAGAAGGCCGTCACGCGGCAGCAATCGGCGGAAGACGGCGAGCACGCCATCGAGCTCTTCCGGCGTGAGATATTGCGCGACCGAATGCATGACCACGACATCGAAGGAGCCCTCGGGCAACTTGGCGACCTCCTCGGGGGAGCGCACGAGAATGCGTGGGTTGCTCCGGAAGCGCCGCGAAAGTGCGGCACGCACCGACGGCGCCGTCTCGCACAGCGTGAGCTGCGCCGCGGATGCCGCAATCATGTCCGCATGCAGCGCCTCGCCACACCCATAGTCGAGGACGCGCGCGCCCGCTGGCACGTGGGCGAGAATGTCCTGCGCCACGCGGCGATAATGCACGTCGCGATGCCGCGCATTGACATAGATCGTATGCTTGGAATTCCAGAAGGCGATCCAGTCGCCCATCAGCCCTCCCCGAGTGCATCCGCCGTCGCCGGACCATAGGCAAAAGCCCGGCCCGTGTCAGAGCCGGGCCTGCAATCTTAGCGGGTGCCAAAAAATCCGCCCGCTTGTTAATATCAAGAATTAACAAGCTGTTTTCAACCCATGATAGAGTTGCCACAATTCGACCGAATGCCGCAGGCTCACCTCGGGTTCGTTTGGCCAACGCGTGTGCGACTTTCATCGTCGTATCATCGGTGCTCGCTCGCTCCACAACAATGCCGCGCAGCCATGCAGCCGCTTGCGCCGCGAATCCCGCACGCGCCTCGTTCAGCCGAAATTTCCCGGATCAGAGGAAGTATTTGAGTTATGGACCCAATGTCAATGGCTTTGTGAAAAAAAGATCGTGACAGCGCGCAACCCGGATGGTGCGTCGTCCGCACCATCCGGGCTCGGCTTCCCCGGCTTGCGAAGACGCAATCCGGGCTACAAGCTATCGTTACGGTCGAGCAAGGGGATGCGCCGATGATCCTGGACTGGCATTCGCATATCTACACGCCGGAAGAAGCGGTTGACGATCTGCGGACATTCGACGGAACGAGCGGTCCGGCGTGGGGCGAGCGCGGCTGCCCGATGGTGCTGGAGAACTTCCTCGATGCGCACCACAGGGCCGGCATCGACATCAGCGTCGTGACCAATGCCGCCCATTACCTGCGCGGCAAGAGCGCGAGCGAGGAGCTTCCGGCCGTCCAGCGCTGGAGCGATTATGCGGCGGAGGTGCAGGAGAAGTACAAAGGCATGCTCTACGCATTCGCGACGATCCTGCCCTGCGCAGGACCTGATTTCGTCAAGGAGACCGAGCGGGCAATTCGTCAGCTCGGCCTCAAAGGCGTGTTCATTCATTCGAGCCACAAGGGGCATTATCCCGACGACGACGAGGCGCGACCGTTCTGGGAGCTGGTCCAGGACCTCGACGTGCCGGTGATGATCCATCCTCCGCATCTGGGGTTCGGTGAGGAGCGGATGAAGGAATATCGGCTCGCATCGAGCATCGGCCGCCCCTTCGACCTCTGCCTGGCGCTCGCCCGCCTTATCGTTCGAGGCGTGCTCGAAGACTTTCCGCGTCTGAAGATCGTAGCTTCCCACGGTGGCGGCGGGATTTGCGAAACGATCAGCCGCATGGACTATGCCTACGAGTTGCAGGACGAGGCATTTTTCCTGGGTCCCTACGCGCCGATGAAGATCAAGCGCGAGCCGAGCCACTATATGAAGAAGCTGTACATCGATACGGTCACCTACAACACACCGGCGGTGAAGATGGTGCTCGATTGGATGGGCGCCGACCGCGTGCTTTATGGAAGCGATGCGCCTCCTCTGACCTCGCTCAAGCCGCGCGCGATCAGGCTCATTGAGGATCTCCCCATTCCCCGGCACGACAAGGAGAAGATATTTTGGACGAATGCACGGCGTCTCCTGAAGCTGAGCTGAATCCTGTGCTCGTTGTGAACTCCGTGATGAAAGCTCTGATCGTCTGGCTGGTTGCCGCCTCCTTATCTGCGCCCGCGTCTCCGGCAGGCGCTCAAACCTATCCGAGCAAACCCATACGAATACTCACGGCCAACAGCGCGGGTGGCACCAGTGACATATTCGTGCGCGCGCTCGCCGACGAGCTGCAGAAGCGCCTCGGTCAGCCGATGCTGATTGAAAATCGCTCCGGAGGCGGCATGAACATCGCCGGCCGCGCATGCACAGAAGCTTCGAACGACGGCTACACCATCTGCCTCCTGCCCAACGAGACACTGACGCTCAACCAGTTCACCTTCAAGTCGATCCCTTACGACCCGGAGAAGGATTTCGAGCCCATTACCAATGCGTTCATCAACACGCAGGTGATGGTCGTCAGCGCGAAGCTGAACGTCAAATCGCTCGATGAGCTCGCTGCGCTCGCAAGCGCGCAGCCGGGTACGCTCAGCTACAGCGCGCTAGCCATCCCGATGCAGATCACATTCGAGAATTGGAAAAAGAAAAGCGGAGCCGACATCGTTTTTGTCCCTGCACGGGGCGGCAGCGATATGGTGACCGGGCTGCTTACAGGAACGACGCCGATCTCGATTGTCGGCCTTCCGAATTTCATACCTTACATCCGGAGCGGGGTGGTGCGCGCTCTTGCCGTGGATTCGGATGCCCGTTCACCGCTCTTTCCGGATGTTCCGACCCTTGCAGAGCTCGGGTTTCCGAACCTGGCGCCGGTCTATTTCGGCTTCGTTGCGCCCGCGGGCACCCCCGAGCAGATCATCCAGAGGCTCCATGACGAGATCGCTCGCATCGGCAATGACCCGGCCTTCAGCCGCGAGCGGCTGATCGACATCGGCCTCATGCCGGTATTCGACACACCGGTTCACTTTGCGAGCTACCTGAAGCTTCAGCGGGAGAATGGGCAAAAGCTCATTGCGCAATCGGGGTTCCAGCCGAGATGAGCCGGGCCGATCGAGATCATGGTTTTGGAACGCGCTCTGAAGTAACGAATCAGCAGACGCTGACCATCGACGCACAGGTGCATGCCTACGAGCGCAATCACCCCGGCCGGCCGTGGCACGCCGTATTGACAGGGCCGCCGGAGGTCACGGGTGACCAGATGGTAACGGCGATGGATGCCGCCGGCGTCGACGGCGCGGTCCTGGTGTCGCCGTTCACGATCTACCGCTACGATGCGAGCTATGCACGCGGGGTGCACAAACGCCATGCCGACCGGTTCGCCCTCATCAAGCCAGTCGATCCCACCGATCCGTCAGTCGCGGAGGTCATTGCCGACTGGAAGAGGACGCCCGGCGCGGTCGGCGTTCGCATGCTGCTCGTGCGTGGCGGCTACACCGAGGATCCGGCCGATCCCGGCCTCAATCGTGTGCTGGCGGAGGCCAGACGTTTGTCCCTGCCGGTCAACCTGCACATTGCCGGGCGCCTCGATCAAGGGCTCGAGCTCATCCGCCGCAATCCCGATACGCAGATCATTGTCGATCACCTTGGGCTCGTTCAGCCGCATGAGCCGCCCGTGCCCACGGACCCTTGGGCCGAGCTGCCGAAGGTGCTGACGCTCGCAAAGCAAGAGAACGTGGCCATCAAGATCACCGGCGCCTGCACGCTCTCTCGCGAGTCCTTTCCCTATAACGACATCTGGGATCCGGTCTGTCGCGTGATTGACGCGTTCGGGATCGACCGGTGCATGTGGGGCACGGACTGGACGCGTGCGGTGAAATTCCTCAGCTACACGCAAGGCGTCGATGCCTTCCGCCGCACGGATCGCATCTCCCCGAGCGACAAAGCCCAGCTGATGGGCGGCACGCTCGCCCACATCTATGGCTGGCCGCCGTCCCCGGCTTAGGGCCGCACGGAAGTGGTGGTCTTACTCGATCACCTCGTCGGCGCAGGCGAGCACTGTCACCGGTACCGCCAAGCCGAGCGCCTTGGCGGTGGCGAGATTGATGGCTGTTTATGGCTCCCGCCGCAAAAAGATCTGCGGCAAACCGCTTTCGCCGCTTCCTTGGTGCTCGTGTATTGCTTGTTCTCGGCTTCCCTTGCCAATCGGAGGGCTCGAAGGCGTGCGGTTTTGGCGCGAACAGCAAGCTTTTCAGCCTTGTATTCTTTCATAGCCAGCGCCGCATCCCGCGCGCGTTCCTCCTTCGCGGTTATTGCCGCCAGTTGTTGGGCATTCCTCAACATTGTAGCCAAGGAAAATTCCTCAGTTTACGGATGTTCCGCGACTGGCGAACCAGCCGCGGGGGCAGTAAACCACAAGCTTTGCCAGTACATCCGTGGTCAAAGCGGCATGGCCCTCGGTGCTGCCAGTTAGACGGTGTGGAGATTCTCAGCGGCAGACTTGCCAGTTCGGCGGTCTGCGACAACGTCAAAAGAGACCTTCTGCCCCTCATTGAGGCTGCTCATGCCGGAGCGTTCGACCGCGCTGATATGAACGAAGACGTCTTTGCCACCGCTCTCCAACTCAATGAAGCCGAAGCCTTTTTGGCTGTTAAACCACTTTACGGTTCCCTTGTTCATGGGAGTTCTTCCTTTAGGTACGTGTGTAATGAAGCCTGCGCTCTAACGCAGGCAGTTAGTTCGAGGTTTGGGGAGGAAGGTCGTCAGTCAAGCGCGCTATTCGCGGCGAGGCCAAGTCGTTCGGCCGAAACTCGATCGCTCACAAATAATCATCACATCCTGATTCTGCAAGGTCAACGCGCACGCCAGCCAATCACGGTTGCTTATTCCGTCCCGAGTCTGAGCAAAACAGCTCACACCTTGCGCCCCTCCTTCGTGAGGCCGGCGCTGGGATTGGGATCTTCTCGGACGCGAGTGCGGCGCGGTTGATCAAAACGCGGCTGGAGCCTATAATGGGGGGTTGGTTGTACGACTTGGCGCAATCAATCCCCGATTGAATGTGAGCAATTTCGAACAGGCCGTTACCTGGCAGCTGACGCGGTTGCTTGAGTAATCGACACGGTTGTGCCGATCGGACCACTCAAGACCTCTACCTGCGCCTCTAACTGTTGCGCGAGCGCTTTGACAATGCTGGTGCCCAGACCGGATTTTTTCTGCCCCGAGAGTCCAGTGCTCTCTTCGGATGTGCCAACCCCGTTGTGTGAACGCGCTTGAACGCGGCGGTCCGCCTCTATCTGCGGGCGGGGCTCTTCAATCATCGAACTATTGGCACGGGTTATATGTGCTAAATTGGTTCCTAAAGCGGGAGGAAGAAGTCATGCAGACGGTATTGCGGCTCCTCCCGGAGCTTCTACTATTTCTCATCACCGCTGTTGCTACGCATTTGGTCATGTCATTTGCGCAGACGTTGATGCACTACAAGCTGGGCCACCATCCAATGGGCTGCAAGTTCTTCCGTAACCACATCAACTTCCATCACAACTTCTATTCTAAAGATCATCTCGTCTCACAGACGTACCTTGGTGACGAAGGCAACAATACGCCCTTCTTCTTCATTCCTGTATTTCTAGTAGGAGCGTGTACATACCTCGTTCTGCCCGTTGATCTCTTCGTGGTTCAGGTAGCCGCATGTGCGGCATCGTTCTACGCACACGTCTTTTTCGACAAGGAATACCACGTAGAGGGATCACGGCTCCAGCGGTTTGCATGGTTCAGACGCAAACAGGAATTGCACTTCGTTCATCACCAGCACGAGGACAGCAATTTCGCAGTAATCCATTTTTTCTGGGATAGGATTCTTGGTACCTTTAGGAAGGCCGCACTGCTAGACGAATGTAACCCTTCGGATCGGCGGCCAGGAAGGTTTACGCCGTCCGTCACTGCACGGTCGTTGTAGCGGTCGAGGTCGCGGTGTCTGTTGAGGATATTGCGGATGGCGCTGGCGGTGCGGAAGACTGAGGGCGGCGGTATTGCGGTGCCGCTCATGGGAAGTAGGGTGGTGGGCTCTGAGTTGCGATAATTGTTCAGACTGAGATTTTCCACAGAGGGTGAGCAATTCTATACAGACGGGTTTTCCGTTTAAGCGTCTCCTGCGCTTCTTCGCAACCCCAGCACGGAGAGCCGAAATGATCCATGTCAATGAGGAGCCCAAGGCATTTAACCCCGAGACCATTCGCATTCTGGGCAGCGCGCTAGATGACGCTTTGGCTGCGCCTAGAGGCCGGGGCTCGCTTGAATGGGAGTGCAGATGCCGCACGCACGGTACTTGCTAAACACATTATCGCTATGGCCCAACAAGGCGAGCGGGATCGGCAGCGTCGAATCGAAGGTGCGTTGGCTCGGCTGAAGCTCGCACATCGTGGCGAATTCTCTTATGTCGTTTCTCGGTCCGCGGACATCGATCTGAAATAATGTTCGGCGTGCTGGTTGTAATTCTCCGCCCCGATCAGGTCGCCGGCCTGAGCTTGAGCTCGGGCCAGCGCGAGATAACGCTCATAGCTGCGTTGCGCGTTTTGAGAGCCGTTCAACTCGGGACGGGTGGTACTCGATGTCCAACGCTTTGAGCGAGCAGCAAATGGCGTTGTCGATTTAGGGTGGTACGTACTCATCATTGTCTTTGGACCATTCTGCATGGCTCACTCCTTGGTAACGGCAGGTGAAATATGTCTTTGCGGCGCATGAAGGACGAGAATCAGAGCGAGCGGGATTTACGCCGCTCGTGCTCGTTGCCGACCTGCATTATTCGCAGTGGGATTCCCTTGCGAGCCTCTCGAAGTCATCGAGTACGGCCGCAATCAGCTTCTGCCGCCTGGGATCTTCTGCGGCCAGCGTATTGCCAAAGAGCTTGAGAAGATAGCGCGCCTTCTCGGCAGCCTCGTGCCAGTTCGCGGCCGGTGCCGCGACGAGATGCGATTCCAATTCATCTTGCCGAAGGCGCAGCGTTCTTTCGTTGGCCTCCACTTCCGCCAACAGCCGACGGAGGCCGGTGGCCTTCTGAGCTGCCATCCCGCGATGCTGGTCCAGATCGATGGTCCTGTCGGTCATGGTGGCGCGTTCCTACGCGCGGCGGACTAGGGGATATTCGGCATTATCATACAAGCGACGAATTCCTTCGCTGTTGTATCTCTCCTCGTCGACTTCGAGATAGGCTCCTAGAAGTGAGTCAACCGGCAGCTCCTCGATCGCAAATCGGATGGCGTCCGCCGCCTGTGCAAACCTCCTATACCCAAACGGTTGTCGCCTGGATTTTCGATTCCGGGTGGGGAACAGCTCTGCCTCCGTGCTGTAGTCAAATCCGGCCATGGCTTGGACCTCACTCCTGGCAACGCGACCATGTTTCAAAATCCCGACAGGGCCACAGGACAGCGAACCCTTGATATAAGATCAGAATCTTCACAAGTAAGAAGGCCGGGGCATGGCCCGGCCTTCTTCGTTCCTGATGCGATCGTGCGATCAGTAGTCCATGCCTCCCATTCCCCCCATGCCGCCCCCGGGGCCGCCCGGCATCGCCGGGCTCTGCTTCTTCGGCAGCTCGGCAACCATCGCCTCGGTGGTAATCAGCAGGCCCGCGATGGACGCCGCGTCCTGCAGCGCGATGCGCACGACCTTGGTCGGGTCGATGATGCCCTTCGACATCATATTGACGTACTCGCCGGTCTGGGCGTCGTAGCCGAAGCCGTAGGTGTCCTTTTCCAGAATCTTTCCGACCACGATCGAGCCATCGTCGCCGGCGTTGATCGCGATCTGACGGGCCGGCCAGGACAGCGCCTTCTTGACGATCTCAATGCCGGTGCGCTGATCGTCGTTGTGACCTTTGAGCTTCTCCAGAGCCTTGAGCGAGCGCAGCAGCGCCACGCCGCCGCCCGGCAGGACACCCTCCTCGACCGCGGCGCGGGTTGCATGCATGGCATCATCGACGCGGTCCTTGCGCTCCTTGACCTCGATCTCGGTCGCGCCGCCGACGCGCAGGACCGCGACACCGCCGGCAAGCTTGGCGAGCCGCTCCTGCAGCTTCTCACGGTCGTAGTCGGAGGTGGTTTCCTCGATCTGCGCCTTGATCTGGGTAATGCGCGCCTGGATGTCGGACTTCTTGCCCGCGCCACCGACGATCGTGGTGTTCTCCTTGTCGATCATCACCTTCTTGGCGCGTCCAAGCATGTTGATTGTGACGTTCTCGAGCTTGATGCCGAGGTCGGAGGAGACCATGGTGCCGCCGGTGAGGATCGCAATGTCCTCCAGCATTGCCTTGCGGCGATCGCCGAAGCCGGGGGCCTTGACCGCTGCGACCTTGAGGCCGCCGCGCAGCTTGTTGACCACGAGGGTGGCGAGCGCCTCGCCCTCGATGTCCTCGGCAATGATGAGCAACGGCTTGCTCGCCTGCACCACCGCTTCCAGCAGCGGCAGGAGCTCCTGCAGACCGGACAGCTTCTTTTCGTAGATCAGGATATAGGGATCCTCCATCTCCACCCGCATCTTCTCCGCATTGGTGACAAAATAGGGTGAGATGTAGCCGCGGTCGAACTGCATGCCCTCGACCACTTCGAGCTCGGTCTCGAGCGATTTTGCTTCCTCGACCGTGATCACGCCCTCGTTGCCGACCTTCTTCATGGCATCGGCGATGAAACGGCCGATCTCCACATCGCCGTTGGCAGAGATGGTGCCGACCTGCGCGATCTCCTCGTTGGAAGTGACGTTCTTGGAGTTCTTCCGAAGGTCAGCGACGACGGCATCGACCGCGAGATCAATGCCGCGCTTGAGGTCCATGGGATTCATTCCGGCGGCGACCGCCTTGGAACCCTCCTTGACGATCGCATGAGCGAGCACGGTCGCCGTGGTGGTGCCGTCACCGGCCTGGTCGGAGGTCTTCGAGGCAACCTCGCGCACCATCTGCGCCCCCATGTTCTCGAACTTGTCCTCGAGCTCGATCTCCTTGGCGACGGTCACGCCGTCCTTGGTGATGCGCGGCGCGCCAAACGACTTGTCGAGCACGACGTTGCGGCCCTTCGGGCCCAGCGTCACGCGCACCGCGTGGGCAAGCGTATCGATCCCGTGCAACATTCGGTCGCGCGCGTCGACCGAGAATTTCACTTCCTTGGCAGACATCTCAAAATTCCTTTGTGTTCGAGCTCATTGCGAGGAACGGCCGACGGCCGAACTCGAATGATGAGGATCATCGATCCGATGTTTTTCTCGGGCCTGCGAGGCGGGCCGTTGCACGGTCGCCTCAGGACGAGAATTTAGCAGGGCGCAATCAGGCGGCCCTCTTCTTGGCTTCGACCTCGACCAGCACTCCCATGATGTCACTCTCTTTCATGATGAGGTACTCGACGCCATCGATCTTGACCTCGGTGCCCGACCATTTGCCGAACAGGATGCGGTCGCCGACCCTGACGTCGATCGGGATGAGCTTGCCGCTCTCGTCGCGGCCGCCGGGGCCGATGGCAACGACCCGGCCCTCCTGCGGCTTCTCCTTCGCGGTGTCGGGAATGATGATGCCGCCAGCGGTCTTCGCCTCGGCATCGATACGCTCGATGACGACGCGGTCGTGAAGCGGTCGGAATTTCATTGGTATCCTCCTGTGGTTTCGTAAAAACAGTCTGGCGGATTGAAAAGCTGCCACGCTTTCGAAACCTGTTTGTTGGTAGCCGCGCCGGATCCTGGCAAAATCAGGCGACCTTGCTGAATGCTTTGGACATGCTTGCCTTGACTGGTTCAGCCGCCCCTGCGGCTACTTGCTGAGCGAGCGCGTAAAGCTCCTTAGTCTGCGCGGAAACAATATCGAATTGGCTGCGCATGTGCGCGGTCGACAGCTCGATAAACTGCGACGGGGATTTCACAGCCAGCAGCTCATAGGCGCAGTCAAAGGCAGCGCGAGTGTTGGTCCGGCTAAAATCGATAAGCTTGAGATTGTAGTCTGTGGCACCTTTGGCAACGATCCCAAAGGCGCTTTCGAGCAGATCGGCTGCCTCCTCGCCGGCCACCTTGGCCTTTACGCAATTGTCCCTGGCATGCGCGACGGCTTTGTCCGTCATCTCGCGAAATTGCGCGGGCAATTCCATTTTTGGCATCCCGTATTTCGACGTGCCAGATGGGCCATTGATATGCGTCGCTGTATTGGCTGTAGTGGTGTCAGCAGTAGTTTCGTTCATGACACTTGATCCTTGCAGGGCAATTCTGGTCAGACCCCGGCGCTGCCCTCGACGCTGGATGTCGAAACATGAAGGATTTCAGTTTGGCGTTTGTTGCAGCTTAGACGCCATTGTTTGTCCCGTTCGTCGGTTGAGTAATTCTCTTGATGCATTCTTCGCGGCTGGCAAAAGGCCCAGAAGAGAGGTTGCCGTCATCCTCCACCGCATACCAGCCGTGCTTGATGCCGCGCATGACCGATTTGTCTTCGCTAATGTAGTGAGGAGAGGTCATCGTGGCCCTCGAACTTTAGCATGGCTTTGGGTCTTGACGAGGTTACGCGGAACCATGGGGAGGACACTCGGCAGCCGGTGCTTTCGCGTCCGGCGCCGAAGTGCAATTCTATTTGGAGTGTTATTATGCCTACCGACGGCACTAGAGCTGCCAATGAGGAACCGGAGACTTCGGTACGTCGCCGATTTTCGTGCAACCCTCAGACGAGACGCTGCTTGCCAGTGTCTCTATACGTGGGGTGCTGGAACACAATGCACAATGGCGGGGCCGAGAAATTACGCAGCGCTCATTCGATGATGACATGGTTCGGTGCCTACGCGGGTTAAGGCGGGCATCCACGTCTATGGCATAACCCGCCGCAGAGGAACTGTGTCGCCTTCCGTTTGTAATGAAACTGGGTCGTCTCCGACCAACCCGGAATGTCGGGGACCAAAAACGCGGACACTCCCGCCTTAATAGGATCGGGAGTGCCGGTCTCGGTGGTTGCGGAGGCTGGAATCCATACCCATAAGCGGCGCAGTTGAGACGAGCGAGGAGGCCAATTATCGAGTGGGGTAATGTCACTGCTCGTCTGCGGGAGGAGCGCGGATGAGATTTGCGCGGCTTGCGGCGCTAGAGCAGGATGGCTTTTCTGCGAATCGTCATCCTGCTCTGTCTCCTTGTTTGCGC
This sequence comes from Xanthobacteraceae bacterium, assembly GCA_036498105.1. Taxonomy (GTDB): domain Bacteria; phylum Pseudomonadota; class Alphaproteobacteria; order Rhizobiales; family Xanthobacteraceae; genus VAZQ01. The sequence goes on from DASXIG010000245.1 coordinate 17,323, forward strand.
ATGTCCTTTTTCGCAAAAGTGCTTCACATTGTTGCGGGACATGCTCTGGCGCTCGCGGTCACCGCCTGCGTTGCCGCGACGGCACGGGCGCAGGAGCCCTATCCATCGCGTCTGATTACCATTGTCGCCCCGATCACGGCCGGCACTGCCATCGACATCCTGGCTCGGCTCTATGCCGACAAGCTCGCCAAGCGGTTTGGCCAGCAAGTCGTGGTCGCGAACCGTGGCGGTGCCGCCGGGTTGATCGGTGCCCAGGCGGTCGCAGGCTCCGCGCCCGATGGTTATACGGTTTTGTTCGCCAACAGCGGGCATGCCATTCTCGGCACGCTGAACAAGAACCTGCCGTTCGATCCCGTTGCCGATTTCGCCGGCGTGTCGGTGGTGGGCGAAGCGCCGGCGATCGTGGTCGTGCCGCCGTCGCTCGGGGTGGCGAACCTCAACGAGCTCGTCGCGCTCGCAAGATCGAAACCCGGCGAGATCAACTACGGCTCCGCCGGAATCGGTACCTCGACACATCTGGCGGGTGCCTATTTCGCGCTCAAGACCGGCATCGACATCGTGCACGTCCCCTACACCGTGAGCTCGGGCATCATCGCGGACCTGCTCGGGGGGCGGATCCAGGCCTCATTCGTGCCGATGGCCTTTGTGCTGCCGCTCCTGCAGGATGGCCGCCTGCGCGCGCTGGCGGTCGCGGCAGAGGCGCCGGTCAGCGAGCCCGTCGCGATCCCGACCGCGCTCTCGCAGGGCGTCGATTACCAATACGCCACCTGGTACGGCATGCTGGCGCCGCGGAAGACGCCGAAGCCCGTGCTCGCCGTCCTCAACCAAGCGATCACGGAGGCGGGGAGGGACCCCGAGCTGCAGGAGAAAATCCGGGTTCAGGGAATCGAGCCGCGCGACATCGGGCTTGAAGCATTCGATGCCCATATCGCCAAGGACATGGAGCGCATCGCCCCGCTGCTGAAAGCCATCGCGCAGAACCATTGAAGGCAATCAGGTCGCATCGCTCGAGCGGAGCTTGAAGTGGGATATATGGAAAAGATCAAAGTGATCCACGATGCCGTCGCCCACACGCTCACTGTGTGGTTCGATGATCCGCGGACCGAGCATGTCTGCGAGGAAACGGCCGATGAGGTGATCCTGATGAAGAACGGCAGCGGTCGTGTGATCGGGTTCGAGCTGCTGCACTACCGCCCTGCCGCGTCATCCGACACAGGCTTGAGCGTCGAGACCGTGATTCAGACTCAGTCCTAATCTGGCGCTCCACGATTCAGCAGCGCACGGCGGCGTAGCGCCGACTTGCCCAGCAAGGTATCTTGAAGGCGAAGTGATGCGCGTACAGCGCGGAAGCATGATCGGACTGCACGGGTTGGAAACCGCGCCTGTTCCCCACAGCTATGGTATATGGTTGTAGTGCTGAGCATGTGGCCCCTGGGTCCCGGATCTTCCCCCGGGTCAAGCCCGGGGTCGTCCGGGACACGATATCTCAGCCGACTTGCCGGCTAACCCGCCCTACGGTACGGGAGGCGGAATGAACGATCTGGTGGAATTTCTTTGCACGGGCGAGCATCCGGTC
>DASXIG010000246.1:0-3216 GCA_036498105.1 Xanthobacteraceae bacterium
CGAGCAACCAGGAAAACCCGCGTACGATCGGCGGCAGGATGCGCCAATGGAAAAGGAGGGTGGTGAGCACGCTCATGACCAGCACCACCGGGAGTGCCTGGAGCGCGAGCACGAATTCCGCGCCGGGAGTCTTCAGCTCGAAGGGCAGCTGGGCCCCCCCGAGATAACCGAACACGAAAGAGGTACCGGCCCGAGTTGCAGCCGAGACCGCATCTACCGCGCCGTTGATCGCGGCAAAGACGCGCGCCGAGCCGGGAATCTTCAGCATGACGACGGCTGTTGCAAACGTCGCGAGGAGCCCGATGCCAGCCTGCTTCCATGCGATGCCGCGCCGGTCTTCGCTTATGCACCAGGCGAGGGCAAGAAGGGCGAAAACTCCCAGAAACGATTGTACATTCTGCATGTGGCGGGAGCCCGATGGCGTTCAAAGGGAGACAGCAATGGAACGCATTCGCTTCGAGTTCGCAACGCTCACGGTCGATGCCGAGCTGTTGGACACACCGACAGCGGCCGCGATTGCCGCGGCGCTGCCGGTCTCGTCCTCGGTGCTCACCTGGGGCGAGGAGGTCTATTTCGAGGTTCCGGTCAAGCTCCCGGCGGAGAAGGATGCACGCGCCGTCGTTACGCCGGGAGAAATTGCCTACTGGCCGCAGGGCCACTGCATAGCGCTGGGCTACGGCCGCACCCCAATCAGCCGCGGCGAAGAGACGCGACTCGCGAGCCCGTGCAACATTTTTGCGCGGGCGATGGGCGACGTTAAGGTTCTCGCGAAGGTCCCGCAGGGGAGCAAGGTCAGGGTCTCCCGGTTGTGATCCCGCGCATCCCCTCATCCGCGGCCGACGAATGGCATCAGGTTGGCCATCACGGTCATGAACAACACGTTGGTGTCGAGCGGCAGGTTGGCCATGTAGACGACGGCTCGGCCGACATCATCAGCGCGCATGCGCGGCTCGACCGCCATGCTGCCATCAGCCTGCATCACGCCCTGTCCCTGCACCATGCGCTCGGTCAGGGGGGTTGCGGCATTGCCGATATCGATCTGGCCGCACGTGATGTCGTAGCCTCGACAATCCAGCGAGGTCGATTTGGTCAGGCCGGTCACGGCGTGCTTGGTCGCAGTATAGGCGACGGAGCGTGGCCGGGGGGCATGAGCCGAAATCGATCCGTTGTTGATGATCCTGCCGCCGCGCGGATCCTGCGCTTTCATGATCTTGATGGCTTCCTGCGTGCACAGGAACATGCCGGTGAGGTTGGTGTCGACGACTTTTTGCCATGTCTCATACGGCAAGTCCTCGAGCGGGACGGCGGGCGCTCCAATTCCGGCATTGTTGAACAAGAGGTCCAATCGGCCGAACGTCTCCTTGGTCCTGGCGAACAGATTTTTGATCGATTGGAGATTGCTCACGTCCGTTGGGACGATGATGCTTTTTGCCCCGGTGGCGCCGCCTTCGTTCGCAGTTTCTTCGAGCTTTTCCTTGCGCCGGCCGGCGAGCACGGCGGCGTACCCCTCGCCCATCAATGCGAGTGCAACCGCTTTGCCGATGCCGGTTCCGGCGCCGGTGACGACAGCAACCTTTTGCAGGCCAGCCATGATCCGTCCCTCTCAATTCAACGAATGTTCTTGTACGGCGGGCGCGGGATGCCGGCATGGGCCGCCCGCAGCGCGGCCGACCATCGTTCGCGCAGATCGTGGAAGTATGGCTCGCCGGGCTCGATGCGGTAGTTGAGCTCGGCATCGTAAACGTCCCGCCGGGCGATCAGAACGTCGAGCGGAAGACCGACGCTGAGATTCGAGCGCATGGTGGAATCAACCGAGACGAGTCCGACCTTGAGCGCATCATAGAGATCGATGTCATAGGTAATGGCGCGGTCCAGCACCGGTTTGCCGTATTTGTGCTCACCGATCTGCAAATACGGCGTGTCGGGGGTACATTCGATGAAATTACCCGCAGAATAGAGCATGAAGAGCCGCGGACGCTCGCCTTTGATCTGGCCGCCCAGCAGGAACGATACATCGAATTTCACGTCCGAGGCTTCCAGCGCCTGACCTTCCACCTGATGAATTTGCCGAATGGTGCGCCCGACGCGTTGTGCGGCCTGAAACAAGGTAGGCGCGTTCATCAGCGTCTCGGTTTCGCCGGTGTCCGGATTTTCCCATCCTTCCCGCAGCATGCTGATGACAGATTGGCTGATCGAGAGATTGCCGGCCGATGCGATCGCCATGATGCGCTGGCCCGGCTGGATGATGACGTGCAGCTTCCGGAAGGTGGAAATATTGTCCACCCCGGCATTGGTCCGGGTATCGGCAAACATGACGAGCCCGTCACGAACGAGAATGCCGCAGCAGTAGGTCATCGCAAGCCAACCCGCACCAGCCAAGCGCATCTCCTATAGCGATGAAGCAGCCCAACCGGCAATCGGCAATTCGATGACGTGCACCTTCACCGCCATCTCCTCGCCCTCGCCCCCATAACGGGTGCCGCGCAGCGGCGCAGCTCCGAGATAGTCCAAGCCCACCGCGACCCGCACATGAGCATCGGTTGAACAGATACCATTTGCCGGATCGAGCGCGACCCAGCCGAGCTCGGGCACGAACGCCTCGACCCAGGCATGGCCTGCGTCCTGCTCGCTTACTCCGTCGGCACGACGAAAATAGCCGCCGACATAACGAGCCGGAATGGCCAGATTTCGCGCCGCAGCAATAAAGACATGCGTCAGGTCCTGGCACACGCCGCGCTTGAGCGCAAAAGCCTCCGAGGCGGTCGTCGCCGTATGAGTTGGATCGGTATCGTACGTCATGAGCTCGTGCAGGCGCTCAAGCATCACATGCACCAGATCGAGCGGCTCGCTCCCGCTTTCCTGCCGGCATGCGGCGGCAAAGCTCGCGATGTTTTCGTCCGCCTCCGTCAAGCTGGTCTGGCGCAGGAAAAGGCTCGGCGGGAAGCGCTCGACGGTTCCGTGGATGACGCCTTGGGTGTCGCGAGTCTCGACCTCGCCTTCCGCCGTGACCGAAAGCTCCTGCAATGGGCCGCTCGCCGCGAATACGTGAGCTATATTGCCGAAGGCGTCCTCGCGCTGATGAACCCAGCAATCGGGCGAGACATCGATGCGCCAACGGGCGATGTATTGGCTTTCGTGATTTCTCGGGGTGAGGTGCAATATCTGGATCGCATTCGTGGCCGGCTGCTGGTAGGAATATTTGGTTGAATGCGTGAT
>DASXIG010000247.1:0-7839 GCA_036498105.1 Xanthobacteraceae bacterium
CGGCTATCCCGACTTTCACCTTCTGATGCCGCTGTATGTCTGCCGCAAATGGGAAGGGATCGTGACCCCGCGGGAAGGGCAGAAAATTGCCTGGGTGCGACCGAACCGGCTGCGGGACTACGTCATGCCGCCGGCGGATGAACCGCTGATCTCGCATTTGATGGGTTTGTTGTGAATGTCCTTGCCGGAGCTGCAAATGGGAGAAAGATGTCCAGGAAATCACATCTTCGGCTGATCATGACCGTTCTTCGCGGGCGTCTTGCCGGCGATCAGCAGGGTGCGACGGCGATTGAATATGCGCTGATTGCTTCCGGCGTGGGGGCGGCTGTTGCGGTTACTGTCTATAATCTCGGCTCCACCACGCACGGGCTGTACTCCCAGCTGTCGTCGCTCTTCTGATGTTCTAATCAATCGATCGCCTTTCCGGCTTCTCGCCTGCCGACATCTCCCTCGTTCCAAGTGCATCTGCCAGGCGATGCCGGGCCGAGCCGGGCGCCAGGGGCTTCTGCTGGCTGGGATCGGGCGCCCAGCCGCAAAGCCAGATGATCTCGAAGGTCGCTCGGATGCGCTTGTCACTATCGGCAAAGCGGTCGGCGTAAATCTCCGTCATCCGATCGAGCGTACGGCGCCGGAGCAAATGACGGCTGCGCTCCAGCATCGGGTTTGTCGCTCCCATGGCGCGCAGGTCCTGCATGAGCGCGATGGGAGACGCGTAACGAACGGTGAGGCGCTCCACGTCGGCCACCGGCAAGGCGAAGCCCGCGCGCTGAAGCAGGGCACCGGCCTCGCGCACATCGAGGAACGGGATCACGCGTGGAGAAATTCCCCCCTTGGTCTCGATTTCAGCGAGCGCGAAGGATTGTCGCAGCTCCGTCAGCGTATCCCCGCCTGCAAGAGCGGCCAGGAGGAGCCCATCAGGCTTGAGCGAGCGGCGGATCTGGATGAGCGTGCCTGGAAGGTCGTTGACGAACTGCAGCGAGAGGGCAGAGACGACGAGATCGAGCGAGCCGTCGCGAAATGGCAGCATCTCCTCATCGGCGGCAACGATCGGGCCTTCACCGGCCGCGTTGTCCGCCCGCGCGCCCCCCGGCAAAGTGCCGCCGAATGCGTCCACGGCGATGACCCGTCCCACCCGGCCAGTTCGAGTAAGCTCGCGCCGCACGGCATTGCCGGGGGTGCCGAGGTCGACTGCCAGATCGAACCCTCGCAGCACCGCCGCAAGGCGGTCGGACAGGTCTCGCGCTACGTTTTCCAGAAGGAAGGTGGACGGCACGGACCTCGCTGCGCGCCTGCGACGCAGGCGGAGCAAGGACCGGTCGAAGATCAAGACGTGGGGGGATGGCGACATGTTTGCTTTTCAGGCTATTTTTCCGCTGCATCATTTGTACTGCGGAAACGAGCCGAACGGCTCCGAGCGCCAAGCTGGGAAAGCTGACTGTGCAGCCCCTGCCAGTAGAAGCCGAGCCGCATCCGGTTCCGTCAAGCCGGTTTGCGGGGCTGACCAGGGCCACACGGGAAATCTTCGATCTCCTCGCGGGCGTTGTGCTGCCACAGCTCTGCCCATCGTGCCGTCAGCCCGTGCACGGCGTGGGCCTGTGTGGAACCTGCTGGTCCCAGCTGTCTTTCATCGCACCTCCTTATTGCGAGCGGCTCGGCACTCCGTTTGCGTTCGACGGGGGGCCTGGGCTGCTTTCAATGGAGGCAATCTCCGACCCGCCAGCCTACGGGCGGGCGCGCGCCGCGGTCCGTTATGACGAGATCGCGCGCGCACTCGTGCATGCCCTGAAATATGGCGATCGGCTCGACCTTGCACCCATGATGGGCCGCTGGATGGCGAATGCCGGCCGTTCGCTGGTGGCCGACGCGGATGCGCTCGTGCCGGTGCCGTTGCATTGGCGCCGACAGTGGTGGCGGCGCTTCAACCAGTCCGCTCTGCTCGCCGAGGTCATCGGCAAGCAAGCTGACCGCGTGGTGGCCCATGGGGCTCTCAGGCGCGTCAAGGCAACTCCGCAACAGGTGGGGCTGGATAAATCCGGCCGTGCGCTCAATGTGCAGGGTGCTTTCCGGGTGCCGCCGGAGCGCTCGGCCGAGGTCGCGGGGCGCAAGCTGGTCCTCGTCGATGATGTGCTGACTTCGGGGGCGACATTGGACGCCTGTGCACGGGCTTTGCTGCGCGCGCGCGCGGCATCGGTCGATGTGCTCGTATTTGCCCGGGTTGTGACGGCAGGCCGGATTCCCATATAATCAAATGCAACTCCTATGAAGCGCACAGAGATTTACACAACAAGATATTGTCCCTATTGCACGGCCGCAAAGAGGCTGCTGTCCCGTAAAGGAGTCGAGTTCGCGGAGATCGACGTGAGCGGGAATGCGGAGGGCCGCAGGCAGATGGTGGCGCGGGCGAGTGGGCAGATGACGGTGCCTCAGATTTTCATTGGTGCGACCCACGTGGGGGGCTGCGACGACCTCTATGCGCTGGAAGAATCCGGCAAGCTCGATGCGCTGCTCGGAGGCGGCGACGCATCCGCAAACGACGACCGGGGACCATCTCCATGAACGTACAGGGTTCCACGTTTACCGCGGGGCTCGTCCAAATGCGCGCGGGGCTCTCGCCGCGCGCCAATCTGGACGCGGCGGCGCGACTGATTGTGGAGGCGCGGGACAGAGGCGCTGATTACGTGCTCACGCCCGAGATGACGAACATCCTGGAGATCAAGCGGGAGCGCCTGTTCGCTGCAATCGAGGCGGAGGAAACCGATCCGACGCTCGCCGCCCTCCAGGAGCTTGCGCGCAAGCTTGGCATCTTTCTCCATGTCGGCTCGTTGGCCATCCGTTTGTCGGCCGAAAAAGCAGCCAATCGCTCGTTCCTGATCGATCGCGCTGGAGATATTATTGCACGCTACGACAAGATCCACATGTTCGATGTCGATCTCGCAGGCGGGGAGAGCTATCGCGAGTCGAGAAACTACCGGCCGGGTGAGATCGCTGTCACAGCCGATTTGCCATGGGGCCGCCTTGGTCTCACTATCTGCTACGACCTTCGATTCCCCGCGCTGTACCGCGCGCTGGCGGAGGCGGGAAGCGCGTTGCTGGCAATCCCGTCCGCCTTCACCAAGCAGACCGGCCAAGCGCACTGGCATGTGCTCAATCGTGCTCGCGCGATCGAAAACGGCTCGTTTGTCTTTGCCGCCGCGCAAGGCGGCCGGCACGAGAACGGCCGCGAGACGTTCGGGCATTCGTTGATTGTGGATCCTTGGGGAACCATCATCGCGGAAGCCGATGTCGAGCCCGGCGTGGTGCTGGCCAGAATCGATCCGGCCCAAGTGGCAGAAGCCAGGGCGAAGGTCCCGTCGCTCACGAACGGCCGGCGTTTCGAGCTGATCGAGCCTGCCCCGAACAGCGCTCACGTGCGCGTCGTCCGAGGCGCCGGATGATCCGCTACGCCTTGGCCTGCGACCGCGGGCACACCTTCGAGAGCTGGTTTCGGAATTCGGCGGCTTACGATCGCCAGGTCCGCCTTGATCTCGTGGCCTGTCCCGTCTGCAACTCAAGCAAGGTGGCAAAGACGATCATGGCGCCGCGCGTCACTGGGCCGCGAAAACGTAAGGAGCGGCCGGCATCAGAGGCGCCGGCCCAAACCAGCGCTCCGGCGGAAGCTGGTGCGCCGACGCAAGGTAATGCGCCGGCGGAGCAAGCGCCGGCTCCGGTTGCCATGGTCTCGCCGCAGGAGCGCGAGTTCCGAAAGAAGCTGAAGGAATTGCGCGAGCACCTGGTCAAGAATGCCGACTACGTCGGACAAAGGTTTCCGGAAGAAGCCCGCAAGATGCATTATGGCGAGACCGACCATCGCTCGATCTACGGCGAAGCCAGCCCCGACCAGGCGCGGGAGCTGCACGAGGAAGGCATCGAATTTCATCCGCTCCCGGTGCTGCCCGACGAGCGCAATTAGAGCCTTCGTTTGCGCATGTACTTTGGGACATGCGCTAATGCGTCCATAGGAGCAGCGCGACGCCGACCACGATCGCGAGCGTGCCGAACACCTCCCGCCCGCCGGTTGATTGCTTGAAGACAAAGTGCGAAATTCCTTGCGCGAACAGCACTTCGATCAGCGCCAGCGTTCGCACGCTGGCAGCGCTGGTGAGCGCAAACGCAAGAAACCAGAATTCCGAAGCGAGCGCTCCCATGCAACCGGCAAACAGGGAGGGCCGCCAGGCGGAAACGACCGCAGCGAGCACCTTGGGCGCGCGCAGCCACAAATAGACCGAGAGAACGACCGCCGAGACGAAGAGCCCGACCAGCACCGTGAAGCTCGCAGCCAACACATAGCTTGCCCATCCCAGGCTCAGGATTGCGCCGCGAAAGCTGACGGCGGAGATTGCGAACATCGCGCCTGCCGCCAGCCCGAGCAGCGTCGAACGGAAATCGCTTCCGCTGCCCGGCTTAAGAGCCATGCCGACTACGCCCGCGGTCGCGATCAGGATGGCCGCGGCCATGCCCGGCGTGACCACATCACCGAGAAAGAGCAGGCCGAAAACCGCAGCCTGCACCGGCTCGGTCTTGAGGTACGCATACACCACTACGAAAGACCGCTCGCCCATCGCTGCGAGCATCAGCGCGGTAGCGGCGATCTGAGCAAAGGAGGCCCCCAGCACCCAAGGCCAATACCCGAAGGGCAGGGGGGGCAAAGTCTCCTCGAGCGCGAGCATGACTCCGGCGAGCCACACGAGCGCAAAGGGAAATCCGAACAGGAAACGCACGAGGGTCGCGCCCACTGTTCCGAGGCTGACGGTGAGCCCGCTCTGGGTGGCATTGCGCACGGTCTGCGCGGCAGCGGCGATCAGGGTGAAGACAACCCAGAGCCAGGGGGCAGCAAAACCGCTCATCGTTGAGCGGTCATCATGTAATTCACGTCCATGTCGCTCGACAGCCGCCAGTGATCGGAGAAAAGGTCATAGACAACCCCGGTCTCGTCGATTACGCCCAGTCCGTGCCTTTCGAGCGTGGCCGCGAGCTCATTCGGAGTTATGAATTTCTGCCACTGGTGGGTACCGCGCGGAAGCCAGCGCAGCACATACTCGGCCCCGACGATCGCAAGCGCAAAGCTCTTGAGCGTACGGTTGATCGTTGCCACGATCATGGTGCCGGCGGGGTTCAGGACCCTGGCGCACTGCTCGACGAAGGAGCTCAAATCGGCAACATGCTCCACGACCTCCATGGCGAGGACGACGTCAAAGCGTTCGTTTTTCTCGGACAGCGCGGAGAGCGCGGTTGCTCGATAGTCGATGGTTAGATTCGCCTGCTCGGCATGTCGCCGCGCCACGGTAATGTTGGCGGCCGAAGGATCCGCTCCCACGACGCTCGCTCCCAGGCGGGCCAGAGGTTCGCTCAGAATCCCCGCTCCGCAGCCGATGTCGAGAATGCGCAACCCCGTGAGCGCATCCAGCCGCTTGTCGTCGCGGCCCGCTTGCCGGCAAACCATCTGCTTGATGTAGGCAAGTCGCACCGGGTTGAACTTGTGCAACATCCCCATCTTGCCCGCCGGATCCCACCATTCGGACGACATGGCGGAAAACTGCGCAACTTCCTTCTCGTCGACAGTAGAATCAGGACGATACTGAGCAGGATCGGCCACCAGCGCTCTCCAACACCGCAGTTGCTACTCGGGAATCTCACCGCTATGTATACGCGCCTTTTCTAGCGGGGGCTCGCCCGAAAAGCACCCGAAAGCACCCCAAAGACCGCAGCGAAGAGGCAGGCAAGCTGTCATGTCCCGCCTGGTGATGAAGTTCGGCGGCACCTCCGTTGCCGACATCGAGCGCATTCGCAATGTCGCGCGGCATGTAAAACGCGAAGTGGATGCGGGACATCAGGTGGCGGTCGTCGTCTCCGCAATGGCGGGGGTGACCAATCAGCTCGTCGCCTGGTGTCGTGCGGCGGCGGCACTGCATGATGCGCGCGAATACGATGCCGTCGTGTCCTCGGGCGAGCAGGTGACGGCGGGCCTTCTCGCCATTGTACTGGAGGGCATGGGCATCAACGCGCGTTCCTGGCAGGGCTGGCAGTTGCCGATCGTGACCAGCAACGCGCATGGCGCAGCCCGCATTCTCGACCTCAATGGCGCGGAGCTCCTCAAGCGCTTCCAGGAGAGGCAGGAAGTGGCAGTGATTGCCGGCTTTCAGGGCGTATACCAGGAGACCGGCCGCATCACGACGCTCGGGCGCGGCGGGTCGGATACGTCGGCAGTGGCGATCGCAGCCGGAATCTCCGCCGAGCGCTGCGACATCTATACTGATGTGGACGGGGTCTACACCAGCGATCCGAGGGTGGTGCAGCGCGCGCGGCGGCTCGATCGTATCGCCTATGAGGAGATGCTCGAGCTCGCTTCTTTGGGTGCGAAGGTCTTGCAGGTGCGCTCGGTGGAGCTTGGAATGGTGCACAACGTGCGGATCTTCGTGCGCTCGAGTTTCGACAAGCCGGAGGACGTCGACCCCCGTGCAATGCCGAGCGGCACGCTCATTTGCGGCGAGGAGGAGATCGTGGAACAGCAGGTCGTCACCGGCATCGCATTCTCCAAGGACGAAGCGCAAATTTCGATCCGGCGCGTGCAGGACAAGCCCGGGGTCGCGGCCGCGATCTTCGGCCCGCTCGCCGATGCCAACATCAACGTCGACATGATCGTGCAAAATGTCTCCAGCGACGGTGCCACCACGGACCTGACCTTTACCGTTCCCGCCGGAGACTACGAGCGCGCGGCCGACGTGCTGATCAAGGTCAAGGAGCTCGTGGGCTATGAACGCGTGGACGGCGCCAACGACGTCGCAAAGGTCTCGGTGATCGGCATCGGCATGCGCAGTCATGCCGGAGTCGCCGCCAAGGCCTTCAAGGCGCTCGCTGCGAAAGGGATCAACATTCGCGCCATCACGACTTCCGAGATCAAGTTCTCGCTTCTGATAGATGCCAGCTATACCGAGCTGGCCGTGCGAACGCTGCATTCCTTGTACGAGCTGGACAAGTAGAAGCAGAATGACAGGTGTTTCCGCGCCGGTCATTTCTTACGCGCAGCGCTTCGAGGATTTGTACCTGCTGCGGTGCTTCGGCGCCCAGACCGCAGGCTTCTACATAGACGTAGGATCAGGTCACCCCGTCTACGATAACCCGTCGTTCGCGTTTTACCTCAGGGGCTGGCGTGGCATCACGGTCGAGCCCAATCCTTGGCTGGCGCGGCTCAGCCGGGCGGTGCGGCCGCGCGATTTCCATCTGGAGGCCCTGGTCGGAGGCGTGGTGGGCGAAGCCACCCTTCATCTGGTCGAGGACTTCCATGGGTTTTCGACCATGATCGAAAGCCATGCCCAGGCGGCGCGGGCTCTGTTTGGAAAGCCCTCTCGGCCCATTGTCGTGCCGATCACGACGCTAGCCGAGCTTTGCGAGCGACACGCAGCGTGCGCCATCGATTTTCTGAAGGTGGACGTCGAGGGCGCGGAAGAGGATGTTCTGCTCAGCGGCAACTGGCGCAAGTACCAGCCAAAGGTGGTCGTGGTGGAAGCGCTTGCGCCCTACAGTTTGGCGCCTGCCTGGCAGCGATGGGGGGCGTTGCTCGAGGAGCACGGCTATCGATACGCCTGGTTCGACAGCCTCAATCGATATTACGTCTCCGCGGAAGCCGACGAGCTGGGACAGTGTTTCGAGGCGGACATCGCGGCGATTGAAGCCGCCACGCAATTTCGCAACTTCAAGCCTGCGATTGCCGACGAGACGCATCCGGATCACCGGCTGGCCATGCTGCTTGCAGCCAATTCCATGCTTCGGCTGCCGCTTCTGCCGCCCGAGGTTCTCTGCCAG
>DASXIG010000248.1:0-2107 GCA_036498105.1 Xanthobacteraceae bacterium
CAATCAGCTCAGCTCGCCCGGCGCGCGCGTGGAACTCGACATGATCGTGGCGCTGGCGAAGAAATAACTCTCAGGCGTCATCGCCCGCGAAAGCGGGCGGTCGCGGTAGGGACGCTCATTACTGAGCGCCCCCCGCACAGAACCGTACGGGCCCGATTCGGGCATACGGCTCCCACCTCGGGTGTGTGACGGCGAAGCGTGCAGTGGGCCAGGGATGGAGGATGCGAGGCGGCGGGAGCCAGTCGGCCGCCAAGCGCGTCATCCGCTGCCAAGTCAAGCCGTCCTTCTGGCTGCGACGCCGCAGCGTGCGCCTCCAGAGTTCGGTGACAAAGAAGCGGAAGGCCATGAGGGCGCGCCGGTTGGTCGGCACGGCGTGATAGTTGAAGTATCCGCCGACGACGTGCGCGAGCCATTTCCCCTGTTTGGGAATCGGCTCGTGCATGCGCCGTCGCAGCTCCCGTTTGATCTCCCTGAGCTTCGTCCGCATGCGGTCGCGCCGGGTCTTGCGGATGAGCTGGTACTTGCCCCGGCGGGACTTCCCGCAGATGAAGGTGAAGCCCAGGAAGTTGAAGCTCTCAGGCTTACCGAGCCCGCGCCGTTTGCGGTTTTCCGCCGCAAAGCGACCGAACTCGATCAGCCGGGTCTTCTCGGGATGAAGCGACAACGAGAACTCCCGCAACCGCTCGCGCATCGCGTCGAGTAAGCGCCGGGCGTCTGCCTCGTGCTGGAAGCCGATGATGAAGTCGTCGGCATAGCGCACGATGATCATCTCGCCCTCGGCCTCGCGCTGTCGCCAGCCTTCGGCCCACAGATCGAGGACGTAGTGCAGGTAGATGTTGGCGAGCAGCGGCGAGATCACCGCCCCCTGCCCAGTTCCCCTGTCACTGGCCGTCACGACCCCGTCTTCCAGGACGCCCACCTTGAGCCACTTCTGGATCAGGCGGATGATGCGCCGGTCGCCGATCCGATGCTCAACGAAGCGGATGAGCCACTCGTGGTTCACCGTGTCGAAGAACGAGCGGATATCGGCGTCCAATATGAAGTTCACCTTCTTGCTGACAATCGCGACGCACAGCGCATCCATCGCATCGTGCGCGCTGCGCCCCGGCCGGAACCCGTACGAGAACCCGAGGAAGTCTTCCTCGTAGATCGCGTTGAGCACCGCTGCCGTCGCTCGCTGGACAATCTTGTCCTCAAGAGCGGCAACCGCAAGTGGGCGTTGACCTCCGCCGGGTTTGGGTATGTAGACCCGCCGTGACGGCAATGCCCGATACGCTCCCCGGTGGACCCGTGCATGCAGCTCCTCGAGATTGCGCTCGAGATCTGCCTCATAGGTTCTCCACGTCAGCCCGTCGACGCCGGCGGCGGCATCCTCTTTGAGTTCATCGAATGCTTCCGCCAATAGTTCGGGGCTGATGTGGTGGAGGAGCGCGGTGAACTTCTCCGTTTTCCTTTCCCTTGCGGCTTGCCGTATGCGCTCCAGCGCCTGTGACACGGTTCCCCGGCTCCGCGCCCGGCCCGTGCTTTGCTGGCCCGCATTTCCCTTGGCCCCCGCCCTTGGCTCGACCGGCTCCGCCGTCGATGGCTCAACGTCGTTCGCCGGCTTCCCAGCTACTATGGCGTGGTCCGACTTCTCACGCGCGTGCATCATCGGCTACGGCTCCTCGCCTTCCCGATGCGGACCGGTGTGCGTGCACAAGCGGTCACGCGTGAGACCTCCCGGTTCCCGCGCGAGGAGTGTGCGCACATGCCAGGGTCTCCGACCACGCCGGGTCCTGCGGGCCTCGCGCGCGTGGCGTGCCCCTCGGTGTTGCCTTCCGCTCTGGATACGGCGTCGGCACCCGGAACATGTTTCTTTCGCGGCTCAATGGCTGGCCTGCGCGTTCCCCTGCCGACGCTTCGCCTCTGCCCTCGCGGGCAACGGCACACGGCTCGGGGCCGATGTGGGTCGCTACTCCTTCATCGTAGTGGACTTGCACCACCTACTCCTCGCCGGTCTCCCGGCGCATCATCCAGTAAACCCCGGCCGTTGTTTTATTTGAAACGCCCGGGGTTACTGGATCGCCCGCTTTCGCGGGCGATGACGAGTCAGAGCATACAGGCAAGT
>DASXIG010000249.1:0-6290 GCA_036498105.1 Xanthobacteraceae bacterium
AGGCAGGGAGGAGATGAAGCGCCTAGGCGAATCAACCCGGCTGATAGTTGCGGACGATCACCCGCTTTTTCGCGGGGCTTTGGTCGAAGCCGTCGCGGGGCTGTTCGAGAACGCCGATATTGCGCAGGCCGGCTCGTTCGAGGAAGTGACGAAACTCCTAGAGCGAGGCAGCGAGGTCGATCTCATTCTGCTCGATCTGTCCATGCCCGGGGTGCGCGGCTTTTCCGGGCTGATGTACCTGCGCGCCCAGTATCCAAGCGTTCCGATCGTCGTGGTCTCCGCCAAGGACGAGCCGGAGGTCATTCGCCGCTGCATGGATTTCGGTGCCTCGGGCTTCATTCCCAAGACGCTCGGAATCGACGCGATGCGCGCGGCCATCGCACGCGTACTGGAAGGAGGCGTATGGACTCCGCCGGATGTCGACCTTCGTGCCGGGGCCGACGCGCGGACTTCGGAATTGATGCGGCGGCTAGGCTCGCTCACGCCGCAGCAGGTGCGCGTCCTGATGATGCTGTCCGAGGGTCTCCTCAACAAGCAGATCGCCTACGAGCTTGGCGTATCCGAGGCGACCGTCAAGGCGCACGTGTCCGCAATCCTGCAGAAGCTCGGCGTGGAGAGTCGTACCCAGGCCGTCATTGCCGCCGCGAAGATCGAGCTCGGCCAATGGCCGCAGCCCTAATGCGGCGGGACGCCATGCCATGCCATCGGGTTTCGGCCATAGGCCGTAATGTCCTGTGCACGACGGATGTCCTGCTGAATGCGCGCGTTCATGCCGGACGCAATGGCTCGCTGCAAGCCTGGATCGGGCTTGAACTCGTAAGGCTTGAACAATGGTCCAGTGACCTTGATGGAAGGGATCTGGGTCGTGCCAAAGGAGGGGACACCCGTCTTGTCACCCGACCTGATCTTCTCGATCACGTCATGGTACGCCTTCACCGGGTTGAAGTTGGGCAGCTTGAAGCTCGCGGGATCGCCGCCGAGCGCGCGAATGGCTTCGAACATCGAGGCATTCTGGGGAACCAGAGTCTGCATGGCGGTCATCGACACCGCCCCGGTCCCCGCCGCGCCAAGCACCAATATAACAAACCGCATGGCTCGCCCCTCAGACGCGACTGCGGCTGCGATGCTAGGCTGCTCGTCTCAATAGTTTCTCAGGAGATTCGCTAAAATTTGATTCACGGCTACTCCGCGGCCGCGATGCGCTGCACCCGCCACTGCGCGAGCAGCGCGCGCAATGCCGCGGGTTTGAGCGGTTTGTTGAGCACCTGGATATCGTTTGCGCGCGCCTCGTCGCGCACGCGCGGGCCACGGTCGGCCGTGATCAGAATAGCGGTCAGATCGGCGCCAAAGCGCCGGCGCAGCGCATGGATAGCCGCGATCCCGTCGCTCTCGTCCAGATGATAATCCACCAGCAGCCCGTCGACCGTCATTTTGGCCTGCGCGATCGCGCGGATCGCGCTCGCAAGGTCCGTGGCCTTCAACACCCTGCAGCCCCATCCGGCGAGCAGGAACTCCATGCCGTCGACGATGGCGAGATCATTGTCCAGGCACAGCACGGTCATCCCGGAAAGCTGCGCGCGGTCGACCTCGCGTACTTCTTGCGGCTGCCCGGCGGGCATCTTCGTCGAGAGCGGTACCTCAACCGAGAACTGCGAACCGCGGCCGACCTCCGACACCAGCGCGAGCTTGTGATCGAGCACGCGCGCAATGCGCTCGACGATCGCGAGTCCCAGCCCAAGGCCGCGGGCGACCTTGGCGCCGCGCGCCAGCCGATGAAACTCCTGGAAGATCGCCTCCTTCTGCGTTGCCGGAATGCCAAGGCCGGTGTCGTAGACGTCGATCCGCAGGGATTCCTTCCGGCGGCGGCATCCGACCAGCACGCGACCCTTGGGCGTGTATTTGATCGCGTTCGACACCAGGTTCTGGAGCAGCCGGCGCAACAGGCGCCGGTCGGACTGCACCACCAGGCAGCAGGGGACGAACTGGAGCTCAAGCCCCGTCTCCTGCGCCATGGGGGCGAACTCCACTTCGAGCTGGCGCAGCAGCTCATTGATCCTGAACGCAACGATCTCGGGCTTCATGGCCCCGCTGTCGAGGCGTGAAATGTCGAGCAGTGCACCGAAAATCTCCTCCACTGCATCCAGCGAGGCATCGATGTTGCCGACGAGCTGGGAATCGCTCCCTTCTACTTGCCGCTCGATCAGGCTGGTGACGTAAAGCCGCGCGGCATTGAGCGGCTGCAGGATGTCATGACTGGCCGCGGCCAAGAATTGCGTCTTGGAGACATTGGCTTGCTCCGCCTCCGCTTTGGCGCGCGCAAGCTCGCGGTTCAGACGGGTGAGCTCCTCGGTACGCTCCTGCACCCGCCGTTCGAGCGACTCGTTGGCACGCTCAAGCTCCTCGGCCGCCTTTACGGTCGGGGTGATATCGGTGAAGGTCGTCACGATGCCTCCGCCGGGCATCGGGTTCGCGCGAACCTCGATAACGAGATCGCGCTCGACGAAGCGCTCGAGAAACCGCTCCCCACTGGCGCTGTAACGCCCAAGCCGCTCGCGCACGAGCGCATCCACGGCTTCCGGCCCGCAGGTGCTCCGCTCGGCGTCGAAACGCAGGATGTGGTCGAGACTGGTCCCGACGCGCATGAGCTGGGGCGGCAACGCCAGGATTTCGCCGAATTGCCGGTTCCAGCAAACGAGATGCAGCTCCTTGTCGAAGACCGCGATCCCCTGGCGCACATGATCGAGCGCGGTCTGCAGGATTTCGCGATTGTAGTGAATCGCCGCATTGGCGTCATCGAGAAGCTTGAGCGCTGCTTCGGTCGACACCGTGCGCTTGCGCAGGAGGAGCGAGAGGACGAGGCGCGACGATGCTGCGCCGATCGCAGAGGCAAGCAGATGCTCGGCATAGCGCAGCAGCTGAAAATCCGCGTCTGCTTTGGCATCAAGGGTCATGCCCCGTGTCAACGCGTAGCTGTCGAACGAGGTACGGGTTCGTTCCTCGCCCAGGTAGCGGGCGACGGTGCTGATCAGCTCCTCGACGCTCACCGCGGAGCGCCGCAGGCGAAAGCTCGAGGGAATAGGCGTGAGCGCGGACGGAACGAACAGGTCGGCCTGCAGCCGCTCGACCGAAGCCGGCGCGCGCCCGAGCGAGAAGATCACGTAGGCCAGCACATTGAGCGACAGCGTCCAGATCACGCCGTGGGCAAGCGGCGGCAGGTCGAGGCCGAACAGGGCCTGCGGCCGCAACGCCGCGATGCCCCAGGGCCCGTTCGAGAGAAGGCCATGACCGATGATGCCGGCATCGGCAAAGTTCGGCAGCAGCAGCGTGTAGGCCCAGACCAGGATCCCGCAGCTCATTCCCGCGAGCGCACCGCGCGCGTTGGCCTGGCGCCAGATGAGGCCACCGAAAAAAGCCGGAGCAAGCTGCGCCACCGCGGCAAACGACAGCAACCCGATCGAGGCGAGCTGCGCCTCGCCCGCCACCCGATAGTATGTGTAAGCGAGCGAAAGAATGAGAAAGATCGCGGTCCGCCGCACGGTGAGCAGCAACCGGCCGACATTTTCGCGCCCGGTGATGAGCTGCGCGCGCCGCTGGAGCACGAACGGCATTACGATGTCGTTCGAGACCATGATGGCGAGGGCAACCGATTCCACGATCACCATGGCGGTTGCCGCGGAAAGTCCTCCAACAAACGCTGCGATCGTGAACAGGTCGGAATTGGCGGCAAGCGGCAACGCCAGCACGAACATGTCGCTGTCGACGCGATGATCGGTAAAGGTCAACAGGCCAGCTAATGCGATCGGCACGACGAACAGGTTGATCAGCACGAGATAGAGCGGAAACATCCAGGACGCCCGCCGGATCTCGTTCTCGTTGTTGTTCTCCACCACCATCACGTGGAACTGTCGTGGCAGGAGCACTATCGCAAACAGCGAGAGCAAGGTCATGGCGGCGAGCGTGCCGGGTGCGGGCTCGCGAGTGAGCGCCGCCGCCGCGGCCGGGTGCTCCAGCGCCTGCCCGAACAGCGCAACCGGCCCGCCGAACATCCAGAACGTCACGAATACGCCGACCGCGACGAAGGCGACCAGCTTGACGATCGATTCGACTGCGATCGCCAGCATCAGCCCGTCCTGGTGCTCGGTAGCGTCGATATGCCTGGTGCCGAACAAAACGGCAAAAATCGCCATGGCAACGGCAACGTAGAGCGCGATGTCGCCGAGCACGGGCTGCATGGCTCCGGATGAGGGGCCGATATGCACGAGGATGGTGGTCAAAGAGGACGACACCGCTTTAAGCTGGAGCGCGATGTACGGAATGCAGCCGATGATGGCGATCATCGCGACAGCGGCAGCGACGGTCTGTGCCTTGCCATAGCGTGCCGCGATGAAATCGGCGATGGACGTGATGTTCTGCGCCTTGGCAAGCCGGACGATGCGAATGATGAGCGGCGACGCAAGCCCGATGACCAGGATCGGCCCGATGTAAATGGGCAGGAAATCGAATCCCGTCCGCGACGCAAGCCCGACCGAGCCGAAGAAAGTCCAGGACGTGCAGTAGATCGCAAGCGAGAGCGGGTAGATGAAGCGCCGCCAGCGACCTTCCCGCCCCAGCCGGCCAGTCTGGTCGCCATAGGTGGCGATGACGAACAGGAGGCCGATATAGCCAAGTGCTACGGCAATAACGACCCAGGCTTCCAGCATCATCGCAGCGTTCCGCTCCGGCCCGCGTGTACCCCCTACTCTATCCCATGCGCATGGCCTGGACGAGCTTCCAGGCGCATTCCTTTAAAGCACATCACATCAGTTCCTCCATGCACCCTCCCCCGACTGAAACACTGCACGTCGTCGAGACGCTGCTCACCGCGGCCGCCGGCGCGTTGCTCTTCCAGTGGCTCGGCTTGCCAGGCGGATTGGTATCAGGATCCATGCTTGCGGTGGCACTCGCGGCTGTGGCCGGGCGGCCGGCGCGTGTGCCGCTGCCGCTTGCCCGGGTCTGCTTCGTGTTGGTGGGCATCCTGCTCGGCGCCGTGGTGACCCCGGAGACCTTGCACGCGATCACCTCGTGGCCGCTCAGCGTGGCGCTGCTCATCGCCTCGTCCACGGCGATGTTCGTGGGGACCGCGTATTATCTGCGCTGGGTGCACGGCTGGGACTCTCTCTCGGCGCTGCTTGGCGCAAGCCCAGGTTCCATGGCGCAGGTGATGGCGCTCTCGGCCGAGCTCCGGGCCGATATCCGCGGCATCGCCATTGTGCATGTGGTGCGCGTCTTGTTGATCGTGGTGGGGCTGCCTTCGGCGTTGGCGTTGCTTGGATCTGCGATCGAGCCCGCAGCCTCCGTGCGCAGCATCACCATCTCTTCCTTCACCGAGCTCGCAATCCTGATCATCATCTCCTCTGGCGTGGCGTTCTTCATGTTGCGCATCAGGTTTCCCGGAGGACTGATGTTCGGCGCCATGGCCGGCTCGGGAGTGCTCCACGGGACCGGGCTCGTTCATACCTCCCTGCCGTGGTGGATCGGCAGTGCCGGCGTGGTAACACTCGGGGCGGTAGCCGGCGCGCGCTTTGCCAACACCAGCCCGCGCCTGCTTCTGGGTTATCTCGGTGCCGCTTTCGGCTCGTTCGCGGTGGCAGCTGCAATCGCGTCCGCGTTTGCGCTGCTGGTGGTCGCGCTCCTGCCGTTTCGGCTCGCCGACGTGGCGGTGGCCTTTGCGCCGGGTGCGCAGGATACCATGATGGTATTGGCGCTGGCGCTGCACCTCGATCCCGTCTACGTGGGCGCGCACCACCTCGTGCGTTTTCTGGTCGTAAGCATCGGAGTGGCGATTGCGGCGCGCCGGCTCGCGCGCGGCCCGCTAAGGCGAATGCCACCGCGCTGGCAGCGCCCTGGCTACGACGATTGAGCATCGACAGTGGCGAAGAGCGTAGCCCGGATGGAGCGCATAGCGCGACATCCGGGGCCGGTCCCCCGGATTGCGCAAGCGCAATCCGGGCTACAGGATTACTCCGCCGCGATTGCGCGGGGCCTGAGCGGCAGATCGAGCCGCTCCCAGACCTCGAGCAGAGCCTCCGCCAAGGCATCGATCATCGCATCGTCATGATAAGGCGACGGGGTGATGCGAAGCCGCTCGCTCCCCTTCGACACGGTCGGATAGTTGATCGGCTGGATATAGATGCCGTGCTCGGAGAGCAGGAGATCGGTCGCCTGTTTGCATTTCTCCGGTTCGCCCACGAGCACCGGCACGATATGCGTTTCGCTCCCCATGACCGGGAGTCCGGCGGAAGTGAGCACCG
>DASXIG010000250.1:0-3382 GCA_036498105.1 Xanthobacteraceae bacterium
GTGGCGCGGGATTCGCCCGACATTCCGGGATTTTCGAGAATAAGCACCCGCCGTTCGGCTTCCTCGGCGGTGATCAGCCCGCCGGATTCCAGCACCAAACGCTTGATGTCGTCAAAGTGCCAGATCACCGGCGCGCACCGGGTCACCGGCTCGTTGGTAACCACGCTGCTCATGACCTTCCAGAGCGGCGTCATGTGGTGCTTTGCGATGCGCTGGTAATATTCCTCGCGAATGGCTTCGATATTGTGCTTGGGACCCGGTCCCTTGGTGTGTCCCTCGGCCTCTCCCTTGGCCTCCGCCCGTCTGCTCGCCGTCGCGCTGGTCATGGCGCTCTCCCTGAAATCGGTTGATGGCTCCCCATAGGGGAATCCAATCAGGAAATTAGTATATAATGAAACTATCTGCCCGCGGAAAGGACCGCGAGGTCAGGTATTCACGTTGCCGCCGTCCACCGCAATGGTCTGGCCGGTGACGAAATCGCTGTCGGCGGAGGCGAGAAAAACCAGCGCACCGAGGAGGTCCTGCGGCGTCTCGTCCCGCCGCAACGAGCGTGACTGCACGGCGCGGTCGCGCGCGGTCTGCACATGCCCCGGATTCTCCTCGAGCACGGTGTCGCTGAGCGTAAACCCCGGCGCCAGCGTGTTGACGCGAATCCCGTGCTCGCCCAATTCACGCGCGAGCGCGCGCGTGAACGCCATGATGCCGCCCTTGCTGGTGACGTAATGGAGCATCCACGGGATGCCGCGATAAGCGGTGCCCGAGCCGATATTGATGATCTTGCCGTAGCCCTGCGCCTGCATGTGCGGCACGGCGTGCTTCACCATCAGGAACGGGCCGCGCAGATTGACCGCCATCACCCGGTCCCACAGCTGCGCATCGATCTCGGTGCACTTGCTTTCCTGCAGCGGGGCAAACAGAGCCGCATTGTTCACCAGCACGTCGATCCGGCCGAAGCGGTCCATGGTCGCGGCGATCAGCGCCTTGACCGAATTCTCGTCGCTCACGTCCGCCACGGAGCTGGTGACGGAATTTGCCCCATGCGCGGCGGCGATCTCGCGCGCAACGGGCTCGCCATCGGCGATGTCCGCGATCATCACGCGCGCGCCCTCCGCCGCAAGCGCAAATGAATAGTGCCGGCCAATGCCCTTGGCTCCCCCGGTAACGATGGCAGTGCGGCCCGCGAGCCTAGCCATGCCGCTAACCCTTCCCGGTGACGCGGCGCGCAAACTTCTCGAAGGCCGCGAGCTGCTGCTTGATCAGGTCGATCGCGGTTGGATCCTTGAGCTCCAGCGTCTTCTCATCGAATTTTTGCGGAGCGAAGGTAACGATCACTTCGGGCCGGCCGAACAGGATGGCGTCCACGGAGGTCAAGCATTGCCGCAGATGATATTGCGCGCGCGAGCCGCCGAGGATTCCGCCGGCGGCCGACTGCAATGCGACCGGCTTGTCCTTGAACGGCTGATCCTTCATGCGCGACACCCAGTCGATCGCATTCTTCAGCCCGCCCGGGATCGACCAGTTGTATTCGGGCGTCACGATGATGAGCGCGTCCGCGCCGCGGATGGCGTCGGCCCAGGCATTGGCCTCGGGCGGAAAGCCGCCCGCCGCCTGGATGTCGTAATCGTAGATCGGGAGATTCGCGAACGACGGCGCCGAGCGCAGCTTCATCCCGGCCGGAGCCAGCGCCGGCAGCATGCGTGCAAGCGCCGCGTTGTAGGAGCCCTTGCGCAAAGACCCGCAGATCACGAGCGCGTCGAGCGGTTCTTCAGCCATTGGTGCAGCAGACTCGGTCTTACCTCCCCTTTTCAGGGGGAGGTATCAGCCCGCGTTGGAACGAGCTCATTTCTTTGGCGCGACCTGTGTGATGAAGGTCGCGAAGGCCGCAAGCTGCTGCTTGATGAAGCCGCGGGTCGCCTCGTCCTTGACCTCGCCGGTCTTCTCGTCGAACTTGGACGCGCAGCCGCCGACGAAGATTTCAGGCTTGTTCAGCGTGAACGCGTCGAGGAACACCATGGCCCGGCGCATGTCGTACTGCACGCGGCCCCCGCCCAACGGGCCGGGCGATACCGATTGCAGCGCCACCGGCTTGCCGGCGAAAGGCTGATTGGGCAGGCGCGACACCCAGTCGATGGCGTTCTTCAGTCCGCCGGGAATGCCGAAATTGTATTCGGGCGTGCAGAAGATCACCCCATCCGCCGCGCGGATGGCATCCGCGAGCGTGTTCACCGCCGCGGGAAAACCGGTGGAGTTCTGAATATCCGCGTTGTAGAGCGGGAACTCCGCAAACGAGG
Source organism: Xanthobacteraceae bacterium (assembly GCA_036498105.1). GTDB lineage: Bacteria > Pseudomonadota > Alphaproteobacteria > Rhizobiales > Xanthobacteraceae > VAZQ01. The sequence continues at coordinate 2,292 of DASXIG010000250.1, forward strand.
GTGCGGGTTTGAGCGTCATGCCTCCGGGGGCTAGTCCCGGCAGCGCCCGCTGCAACATGGCGTTATACGAGCCTTTGCGCAGGGAACCGCAGAGGGTGAGAACGTTCAGGCTTGCCACGCGATCTCTCCTTGTTTTTTGAACTTATCTCTCAGCCTCGATCGGATTGACCAGTACGCCCACGCGTTCGATGTCGATCTCGCAGGTGTCGCCCGGTTTCATCCAGACCGGATTGGGCTTGCGCGCATGTCCAACGCCCGATGGCGTGCCGGTGAATACGATGTCGCCGGGCTCGAGCGTGAGCCCCTGCGTGACGTAGGCGATGGTCTCGGCGATGGGAAACATCATGTTGTCGGTATTGTCGGATTGCATCACCTGCCCGTTGAGCCGCGTTTGGATCTTCAACCCCTTGGCGCCGGGCGGAAGCTCGTCGGCGGTGACCATCCAGGGGCCGAATCCGCCGGTGCGATCGAAGTTCTTGCCCATGTCCCACTGCGTGGTCTTGCGCTGAAATTCGCGTACCGAGCCTTCGTTGCCGCACGCGTATCCGGCGACGCAGGAATAGGCGTTGTCGACGCTCAGATGCTTGGCGCGCGTGCCGACGACGAAGATCAGCTCGGCCTCGTAGTCCAGCGTGTCCGAGACCTTGGGCCGGATGATCGGCTGGCCATGCGGTACCAGCGACGTGGCGCCGCGCATGAAAATGGTCGGGAATTTCGGGATGTTGTCGCGTTGCGAGCCTTCCTTCACGTGCTCGAGGTAGTTGAGCCCCAAACAGATGATCTTGCCGGGCCTGGACACGGGCAGAGCAAACTTGAGTCCCTTGAGCGGACGGCGCGCCGCGCCAGGCGCTCGCTTCGCAGCCTCGCGCAGGGGCGAGAGATCGCCACTGTTGCGGCGCAGGACCTCGCCGAGATCGCCGGGAATGGACTTATCGACCTCCTGAAGGTCGATGACCTCATCACCCTCGACCACGCCGAGATGTAAACCGCCATCAGCTTCGAAACCGACGATTTTCATGATGACTCCTTGGATTTGATCACGCTGCGCGAACAAGCAGGCATGTGCTCAGTGCCTCGCGCGCGGCAAATCC
>DASXIG010000251.1:0-4997 GCA_036498105.1 Xanthobacteraceae bacterium
ATGCGGCCCTTCGTGGGTGACGCCATCCCCGAGCATGACCTCGCCCGGATTGCGCGTGAAGCCTACGGCAATTTCAGGCATCCGGCAGTCGCCCCGCTGCGACAATACGGCGTGAGCGAGTTCGTGCTCGAGCTCTTCCACGGGCCCACCCTCGCCTTCAAGGACGTGGCCCTGCAGCTCCTTGGACGCCTGATGGACCATGTGCTCGCCGCCCGCGGCGAGCGCACATCGGTTGTGGTCGCGACTTCCGGAGATACGGGCGCCGCCGCGATCGAGGCGTTCCGCGGACGCGAGCATGCCGACATCTTCGTGCTGTTCCCGCAGGGGCGCATCTCCGAAGTGCAGCGGCGCATGATGACCACGGTCACCGACGATAACGTGCATGCGCTCGCGGTGAATGGCAGTTTTGACGACTGCCAGGCGATCGTGAAGGGCATGTTCCGGCACCACGCCTTTTGCGAGCGAGCGCGCCTCTCCGGCGTCAATTCCATCAACTGGGCGCGGATCATCGCGCAGGTCGTGTATTATTTCACCGCCGCCGTCGCCCTCGGCGCCCCGCAGCGCAAGGTCGCCTTCACGGTTCCGACCGGCAATTTCGGCAACGTCTACGCCGGCTATGTGGCGCTGCGAATGGGCCTGCCCGTCGACCGCCTTCTGATCGCGACCAATGCCAACGACATTCTGCCGCGCACCCTGGCGACTGGCGGCTACGAGGTGCACCAGGTGGTGGCGACCTCCTCACCTTCCATGGACATCCAGGTTGCATCCAATTTCGAGCGGCTCTTGTTCGAGGTCTATTCCCGCGACGCCAAGGCGGTGCGGGCGCTGATGGGAACGCTGGCGCAGTCCGGCAAATTTACGCTCTCGGCGCGCGCGCTCTCCGGCATTCGCGCGTTATTCTCGGCCGATCGCGCGGACGAGGAGGAAACTGCCGCGACCATGCGGACCATCTTGCGGGAGACCGGCCAGCTCATCGACCCCCACACCGCCGTGGGTATCGCGGTGAGCGAGAAGGAGATGCGCGACCGCACGATTCCCATGGTGGTACTGGCGACCGCCCACGCCGCCAAGTTCCCGGATGCGGTCGAAGCCGCCTGCGGGGTGCGGCCGACGCTTCCCGAGTGGGTTGCTGATCTCCATCATTGGCCGGAGCGGATGACTGCGGTGCCGGCCGACCAGGCCGCAGTGGAGAAGGTCGTTCTGTCGTTGAGTCGTGCCGTTGAGACGGGAGCCGCCGCATGAGCGTCGAAGTCACGCGTCTTTCCTCGGGCCTCGTCGTCGTCACCGATGCCATGCCGCATCTGCAGACTGCATCACTCGGGGTGTGGGTGGGCGCAGGGAGCCGCGACGAGCGTCCTGACGAGCACGGCATCTCGCACCTGCTCGAGCACATGGCATTCAAAGGCACGACGCGCCGAACGGCGCGCCAGATCGCCGAGGAGATCGAGGCTGTCGGGGGCGATCTCAATGCGGCAACCTCGGTCGAGACGACGGCGTATTACGCACGTGTCCTGCGCGCCGACGTCCCGCTGGCGCTCGATGTTCTCTCCGACATCCTCACGGATCCGGCGTTCGACCCGGAGGAGCTGCGGCGAGAGCAGAACGTCATCGTCCAGGAGATCGGGGCGGCCGAGGATACGCCTGACGATATTGTCTGGGACTGGCTGCAGGAGGTAGCCTTTGCCGGCCAGCCGATCGGCCGATCCATTCTCGGCACGCGCGCGACCGTGCGCTCGTTCGATCGTGCGCGGCTCTCCGCTTATCTCGGGCGCAATTATCGCTCGCCCGACATGGTTGTCGTGGCGACTGGCGCGGTCGATCACGCCGCCGTACTGTCCGAGGTGGAGCGCCGGTTCGCAAGCTTCGCCGGCCCGGCTGCGCCGCTGCCCGAGCCTGCACGCTTCATAGGGGGATCGCATATCGAGCGGCGCGAGCTCGAGCAGGTGCACATCGCGCTCGCCATGCACGGCCTGCCGCAGCGCGATCCAAATCTCTACAGCCTGCAGGTCTTCACCAGCATCCTGGGCGGCGGCATGTCCTCGCGTTTGTTCCAGGAGGTGCGCGAGCAACGTGGGCTCTGCTATGCGATCTACGCGTTTCATTCTCCCTATACCGACAATGGGATGTTCGGGCTTTATGCCGGCACGGATGCGGATGACGTGGCGGAGCTGATGCGCGTGGTCGTGGGCGAGATCCACGATGCGGCTGAGGGAATCACTGAGACCGAGGTTGCCCGCGCCAAGGCGCAAATGAAGGCCGGCCTGCTGATGGCGCTGGAGAGCTCGAGCGCGCGCGCGGAGCAGCTTGCGCGTCAGATCATGGCGTGGGGTCGCCCCATCCCGCTCGAGGAGATCGTCGCGAAGGTCGAGGCGGTGACGCTCGAGAGCACGCGCGCTGCCGGCCGCGCTCTGATTCATCGCGGGCGGCCTGCTGTTGCTGCGCTTGGACCAGGGCCGGGACTTGAGCATGCCGCCACGATTGCGGACAGCCTCGCGCGCCAAGCCGCGTGAGGAACTTCAAATCGGCGGCACTAGTGCGGTGGATTTGAAGTTCCTATCATTCTTGCAGCGAGCTCGTGTAGGAACTTCAAATCCAAAACCGCACTAGAATCATAGGTTTGCTAGTGTCCTTCGATTCCGAAGTTCGTAAATGAGGGTGCCGCAAGATGATACGAACTTCGGAATCGGGACACTAGGGGCCATGGCGTTCTTCCGCACTGTAAGCGTGCCCGATCCCACCCCCGCGATCACGGGCGACGAGGTCATGCTGCGCTCTCCCCAGATGTCCGACTGCGCGGAGTGGGTGGCGCTGCGCGAAGCCTCGCGGGATTTCCTCGTCCCGTGGGAGCCGACGTGGCCTGCGGACGATCTCACCCGCGCCTCCTTCCGTCGCCGAATCAAGCGTTATGGCGAAGATCAGCGCTGCGACCTCGCCTATGCCTTCTTTATTTTTCGCAGACAGGACAATGTGCTGGTGGGCGGGCTGACATTAGCGAATATCCGCCGCGGCTGTGCCCAGGCCGGCAGCCTCGGTTATTGGATGGGCGCGGCCTATGCCCGCCAGGGCTACATGACGGCCGCTGTGAATGCGCTCGTCCCGTTCGCCTTCGAGACGCTCAAGCTGCATCGCATGGAGGCCGCCTGCATCCCGACCAACTTCGCCTCCATCCGGCTCCTGGAGAAGACCGGGTTCAAGCGCGAGGGTTTCGCGCGCAAATATCTCTGCATCGACGGCAACTGGCAGGACCACCTGCTGTTCGCGCGCCTGGAGGAGGACGGTGTCCGTAGAGCGGATGAGACTTAACCCGTCCTTTAGGGCTCGGTGGACTGGGTCGAGGGCTGCCACGGGGCTGCCACGGTTTGGCTGCTATGTCGTACGAGACTGTGAGGTCATGGGTGTGTGTTTCTAAGAAAACCGAGTGAAACCAATGTCGGGGGATGACGGCCAGCCAGGGCGCGTGGGCCGCCGCGCGGTGATTCTGGTTGCGGGAACAGCTCTGCTTGCGGGCTGCTCGTCCGCTTCAAGCGTGGTCGATAATTACGAGACGACGTCGTCCACTCCGACTTGGGGCGCGCGCATCTCCAGCTTCTTCTCCGGCGCCAAGCCGGGTGTGACTCAGCCGAAATCCGCCACGCCGTCGGCGCCGGAAGTCGAATGTCCCGGCGTGGACATCCGCGCCGGCGCATCGACCTTGAATGTTGCCACCAAGTCGGACCAGGCGACCGCCGGTGATCTGCGCTACCAGCTGTCGTTCGGACAGACCGCGCGCGAGTGCCGCGTCCAGGACGGCACAATGTTCATCAAGGTCGGGGTGCAGGGTCGCGCCATCCTCGGGCCATACGGGGCGCCCGGACAGGTCGACGTTCCGTTGCGCTACGCGGTGGTGCGCGAGGGACCCGAGCCGCAGATGATCGCAACCAAGTTCAAGCGCACCGGCGCGACCATCGCGCCGGGGCAGACCCACGTCCAGTTCGTCGACATCGAAGACAGCCTGAGCTTTCCGCTGCCCCCGAGGGACGAGCTTTCGGCATACGTCGTGTACGTCGGTTTCGACGAGATCGGCGACAGGAACGAGAAGAAGCCCGCGCGCCCGGCCAAGCATTCCGCCCAGCGGTAGCATCTTCGGTGTGTACATCCGTGGGGACGAGGCGACCGCCTGTAGCCTCTGGCTTGTAAGCCCATCCCGGAAATAGCGGATGACGCTGGCACAGGAACGAGGCGCGCGGCTTGCGGCGGCGATGCGCGAGGCCGGCTTCGAGGCCATGGTGCTCTACGGTAACGCCTGGCAGGGCGACTATCTGCGCTATGCCGCCGACTTCGGCATCCTGGAAGGGCAGGGGGTCGCGATCGTTTTTCCAGACGGCACAACAGAGCTCTTTCTCGACAGCGTCACCGAGGCCGAACGCGCCGAAGCAGAAGTGAGCGGCGCAACAGTTTGCTTCCATCTCGACATCGCCAACGCGGTCGCTGCGCGGCTTGCACGCATGGGCAACGCCCGTATCGCGGCCGCGCCGCGGCGCTTGCTTCCGAACGCGCTGCTGCGCGATGATCAAAGTCTTGTCCTCGACGATGGCACCGCGCTTCTCGACAAGCTGCTCATGCAGAAGCTGCCCGCGGAGATCGATGCGGTGCGGCGCGCGGCGCAATTGGCCGACGACGCCTATGAAGCGTTCCGCGCGGCGGTGCGGCCGGGTCGCCGACAATACGAGATCGTCGCCGAGATCGAGAAATATCTGCGCGGTCGCGGCTGCCCCGACAATTTCATGATCATGGGATCGGGCGGAAAGGACGTGCTGGGGATGACTCCCGCCTCGGAGCGGCGCATCGCGTCCGGCGATCTCGTTACCACCGAGCTCACGCCGGCGGTCGCGGGCTATTTCGTGCAGATCTGCCGAACGCTGGTGGTGGGCCGCGCGAGCGAGACGCAGCGGCGGGCTTTCGGCGTCTTCCGCGAAGCGCTGGAAGCCGGCATCGCGGCGGTGCGACCAGGTGCGACG
>DASXIG010000252.1:0-3814 GCA_036498105.1 Xanthobacteraceae bacterium
CAAGCTCATCGACGAGTTTGACCAATGGACTGAGACCGACCTATCCGGCGCAAGGCGTAAGGGCGCCCTACGATAAGCGCGAAGGTCCCATGCTCCCTCGCCATTGTCTGGCTATGCCCTCGGCCCGATATAGCCTTTGAAAGCACAACGGGCGGGTGCCCCGTTGCGCCAACCAATACACAAGGAATTCAGCCATGTCCGGCATTCATCACGTAACCGCCATCTCGGGAAAGGCGGCTCGCAACCTCGCATTCTATACCAAAACTCTCGGGCTTCGCTTCGTCAAGAAGACGGTCAACTTCGATGACCCCGGCACCTATCATCTCTACTATGGCGATGAGGCCGGCCATCCCGGCACGATTCTGACCTTCTTCCCGTGGGAGCATGCCGCTCCGGGTTACGCCGGTATTGGGCTCGCGCAGCAGACCGCTTTCCGGGTGCCGAGGAGCTCGATTGGTTTTTGGACCCATCGCCTGCTCGCAAAAGGCGTAAGTCATGATGCTCTGGAAAAGCGTTTCGATGAGCCTGTCCTGCCCTTCACGGATCCGGATGGCCTGGGTCTTGCGCTGGTCGGTGTGCCCGACGCCGAGGCAGAGGAAGCGTGGACCGACGGCGCTATTCCCGCCGAGCACGCCATCCGCGGCTTCCATGGCGTCACCCTGATGCTCGGTGATTCGACCGGTACCGGCGCGATCCTGAGTGACGTGCTGGGGTTCAAGCAGGCCGGCCGGGAAGGTCCATACGTTCGGTTTCGCGCGGGGCAAGGCTTCGGAGGTGTCGTCGACATCCGCGAGGCGAAGGAATTCCTGGCAGGACAAATGGGACGCGGTTCGGTCCATCATATAGCCTTCCGCGCGACCGATGATGCGGCCCAAGCCGCGATGGCCCGCAAGCTTGTGGAGAACCACGGCTTGCAGCACACACCGCAGCTCGACCGGCAATATTTCAGATCGGTGTATTTCCGGGAACCCGGCGGTGTGCTGTTCGAGATCGCGACCGATGCGCCCGGCTTTGCGATCGACGAGCCTGTGCAGTCGCTCGGCGCAGAGCTTAAGCTGCCGCCCTTCCTCGAGCCGCGCCGTAAAGAGATCGAGGCCGCGCTTCCGCCGCTCGATAAGCTGGAGAGGGCCGCCTGATGAGCAGCGATCCCTCCTTCATTCACCGCTTCGAGCCCGCTACGGGCGCCGGCGCGCCTCCGCTGCTCCTGTTGCACGGAACGGGCGGCAACGAAGACGATTTGCTTCCGATCGGCCGAATGGTTTCGCCGCACTCGCCGCTTCTTTCACCGCGCGGCAAGGTGCTCGAGGGCGGCATGCCGCGCTTCTTCAGGCGCCTCGCCGAAGGCGTGTTCGACGAGGAGGACGTTCGCCGTCGCGCGCTAGAGCTTGCAGATTTCGTTGGAGAAGCGCGTGAGACCTACGGTCTCGATGCGCCGTTCGCGCTCGGTTATTCGAACGGCGCAAACATTGCGGCGGCGGTGCTGCTGTTGCGGCCGGATGTGCTTGCCGGAGCGATCCTGTTGCGGGCGATGGTGCCGCTCGCCCATGCGCCGCAAGCCGATCTGACGGGAAGGCCAATCCTCATCCTCTCCGGCGCCAGCGACCCCATCATTCCGGGCGCGAATGCTGCGCGGCTGGCGTCGATGCTCAAACAAGCCGGTGCTGCCGTCGAGCACCGCACGCTGCCTGTCGGGCATGAGCTCTCGCAGGCTGACGTTACGCTCGCGCGGACATGGCTGGAAAACGAAGCCGTCATGGCGCATCCGGCGCGGACAAGACAGACAGGGATAGGTATCGCGAGTCACTGAGACGATGCCGGAGGCAAGCCGAGGCCGCATGGGCGGAGCAGCTTGCATTTCTGCGCGAGGTGCTGGCGCCGGATTACGACCGCTCGACGCGCAGCCAGCTCTACGCATGCGAAAGCGCCGTGGATTACGACTTCCGCCGCAATGTCAGACAGGCGTAGAAGAACCCATATTGGAGTCGATCACCAAGACAGGAGGACGACATGGCAGCAATCCCGGAAAAGTATCTCGATCTTTTGGAGCGGAAGAAGGCGTTTGCCGCGCTCGCGACCACGATGCCGGACGGCTCGCCCCAGGTCACCCCGGTCTGGTTCGACTACAAGGACGGCATTGTGCGGGTGAATACCGCAAGGGGCCGGGTGAAAGCCCGCAACCTCAAGCAAGGCGCCCCAGTTGCGCTCGCGGTGATCGATCCGGACAACCCCTATCGCTACATCCAGATCCGCGGGCGCGTGCGCAGGGTCTCCGAAGAGGGCGCGGATCCGCACATCGATTCGCTGGCCAAGAAATATCTGGGCAAGGACAAATATCCCAATGCCGCGCCCGGCGAGGTGCGGGTGATGGCCGAGATCGAGCCCGCGTCCGCGTCGGGCATGGGGTGAGATAGCTCCCCTTCGATGTCATTCCGAGGGAGCCCTGTGTAGGGGCGGGTTTGAAACCCGCCCCTAATCGAGCCAGCGCGTTTGCCGTTCTCACGAAGCCGCGCGAAATTCTTGCGAACCGCTTGACCGCAGGCTTGCAAGGATACCCAGCGCACGCTGCATGGAAAAGTCGCGCGCCTGCCGATCGAACGCCTTGGGGGCACCGCGCATCATGTAGCCGTGCTGCACGCCGGGGAAGATGTGCAAGTCGACGTTCTTCTTGCGCGCCGACAGAGCGCGATAGGCATTCAACACTTCCTCCGGCGCGCGGTGGTCGCGATCGCCCCACAGGATGCAGACGGGTTGGGCGACGTCCTCGAGCTCGCTGATGTAATCCAGCATCTGCGTGCCGTGGCAGGAGATGCCTGCAGCATAACCAAGCCGCTTCGGCCCCAGTACCGCGTATGGCCCGCCGTAGCAGAAGCCCATGGCTGCGGCGCGTCCGTTGAACCCGGGCAGGTTGCGGAGGTGGCCCAGCGTATCCGCCATGTCCGCCTCGCCCTCCTTGATTCTCTCGAGGCGCGGCTGCGAGCGCTGCTTGGTACGATCATCATCATGGCCCAGCGGACCTGAGATGGTACGCCAGAACAGGTCGGGCGCCGCAGCAATGAAGCCGTAGGCCGCGAACTCGTCGGCAAGCGCCACGATATCGGCATCGACCCCGTGAACCGCAGAAGCAAGCACCACCGCGGGAACCGTCGCTTCCGCATCGGGCAGCGCCAGATAGCAATCGAACTCGCCGCCTGCGCTCGCGCGGATTCTGATGGTCTTGCCGGACATCGCGTCCCTCCTGTTGGTTTACGACAGACTATCATATCCCGTGGCGCGGCGGAGCACGGCGGTGGCATCGGCTGAGGCATTGCCGCGCCAGGCCACGATCTGGTCGGGCCGGATCAGAGCGAGGTCGGCCTCATAGAGGTCGCGCGCTTCCTCGCCCGCAAGATCAAGGATTGCGAGCGGGATCCCATGGGCCGCAGCGGCATCGACGAATGGCGCAGCATCGGGCGGACGCGGACCAAGGCGCAGGAGCGTGAGCTCGGAGCCGAGCGCGTCGTACAACGAACGCCCCTCGCCAAGCCACAGATGCGGGGCGCGGCCGCCCGGGCAGGCGCTGGGCACATACGCATTGATACTGTCGGGCGGCGGCAGCGTGCGGTCGGAAACGATGATCGGCGAGCCGTCGTAGCGACCACCGAACGTGACTCCGGGAATGTTGAACTCGAAGCGGGCATGCGCATTGAGATGCTCGCCCGTGCGCTGGCGTGCCGCTTCGCCCGCCGTGCTGTCATCCTCGAGCTCCAGCGGCGGAACAAAGAGCCCCACCGAGTCCGCAAACTTCCGCGCGTAAGCCGTGTTGCGTTTTGCGATC
>DASXIG010000253.1:0-4591 GCA_036498105.1 Xanthobacteraceae bacterium
ATTTCCTCCATCGCGAGGAGTAAATCATGCGACGTTTCAATCTTTCAGCTTGGGCCGTCGCTCATCCGGCTCTGATCTTATTCCTCATCGCAACGTTTGGCCTCGCTGGCTTCCTCTCTTATAGAAGCCTTGGGCGCGCAGAGGACCCCTCGTTCACCATCAAGGTGGTGATCGTCAGCGCAATTTGGCCAGGCGCCACCGCCACTGACATGCAGGCGCAGGTCGCCGATCCGATCGAAAAGAAGCTGCAGGAGCTGCCTTATTTCGACAAGGTGACGACATACACCAAGCCGTCGTTCACGGCGATGCAGGTAGCGTTCAAGGACAACACTCCGGCCCGCGACGTCCCGCAATTGTTCTATCAACTGCGCAAAAAGGTCGGGGACATAAAGGAAGGCTTGCCGGTTGGCCTGATCGGCCCGTCAATCAACGACGAGTATGGTGACGTTGATTCGATACTTTATATGCTCACTGCCGAAGACGCCGACTACGCGCAGATGAAGAAGGTCGCCGAGGCCTTCCGCCAGAGCCTCCTGAAGGTCAAGAACGTCACGAAAGTGAACCTGTATGGCACGCAGGACGAGAAGATTTTCGTCGAGTTCTCCCACGCCAAGCTCGCCACGCTCGGCATTACGACCGACCAGATCTTCCAATCGCTCGCGCGGCAAAACGCGGTAGTTCCCGCAGGTGTCGTGGAAACAACCGCGCAGCGCGTGCCGCTGCGTGTGACCGGCGCGCTTGACGGCGTCAAGACGGTCGCGGAGACGCCGATCGAGGCCAACGGCCGCGTGCTTTGGCTGGGTGATATCGCTGACATAACGCACGGCTTCGCCGATCCACCGGACTTTGTGGTCAGACAGAAAGGAAGGGCCGCGTTGGGCATCGGCGTCGTAATGGCAAAGGGCGCCAACATCCTCGACCTTGGGCCAGCGGTCGGCAACACAACAGCCCAGTTCATGGCCGCGGTGCCGCAAGGCTTCGACTTGGAGCAGATAGCAGATCAACCTCTGGTCGTTGAGCATGCAGTCGGAGAGTTCGTCGACTCCTTCATCGAGGCACTGGCGATCGTGCTGTTCGTGAGTTTCCTGGTGCTCGGCTGGCGGACCGGCATCGTGGTTGCGCTTTCCGTGCCGCTCGTGCTTGCCATCGTGTTCATTGTCATGAATGCGATGAGCCTCGACCTGCACCGCATTACGCTCGGCGCTCTGATCATTGCGCTCGGTCTTCTGGTCGATGACGCCATCATCGCGGTCGAGATGATGGTGGTGAAGATGGAGCAGGGCTGGGACCGGGCGCGGGCAGCCTCGTTTGCCTGGGAATCCACTGCATTCCCGATGCTGACGGGCACCCTGGTGACGGCGGCCGGATTCCTTCCGATCGGTTTCGCCAATTCCTCGGTCGGCGAATACGCCGGCGGCATCTTCTGGGTGGTTGCGCTCTCGCTTGTTGCGTCCTGGCTTGTCGCTGTTGTGTTCACTCCGTATCTCGGGGTGAAGCTCCTGCCGAGCTTCGAGAGGACTGCTTTCGGTCACGATCCCCACGCAATTTACGATACGCGGATGTATCGTGGGCTGCGCCGCGTGATCGAATGGTGCGTCAGAAGGCGCATCACTGTCGTCCTCGCGACCGTTGGTATTTTCGTGCTGTCGATCGTGGCATTCGGCCGTGTGCAGCAGCAGTTCTTTCCGTTGTCGGAACGGCCGGAGCTGTTCTTTCAGCTTCGGCTGCCGGCCGGCAGTGCATTCGGAACCACGCTGGAATCCGTAAAAAGGGCCGAGGCGCTGCTGAAAGGCGATCAGGACATTTCCACCTACACCGCCTATGTCGGTCAGGGCTCGCCGCGGTTCTGGCTCGGACTAAATCCGCAGCTTCCTGACGAGGCGTTCGCCGAGATCGTGATCGTGTCGAAGGATGTCGCAGCTCGCGAGCGCATCAAGGCGCGGCTGGAAAGGGCAGTGGCGGATGGCGCGCTGTCGGAGGCGCGCGTGCGGGTCGACCGCTTCAATTTCGGGCCCCCGGTCGGGTTCCCCGTGCAATTCCGCGTCATCGGACCTGATACGAAGAAGGTAAGGGAGATCGCCTATCAGGTGCGCGAAGTGATGCGCGCCAATCATCAGGTGCTCGACCCCCATCTCGACTGGAACGAGCAGGCGCCGTACCTGAAGCTCGTGGTCGACCAGGATCGGGTGCGAGCGATGGGCATGACGCCGCAGGATATCTCCCAATCGCTCAGCATGCTGATTTCAGGCGTGCCGATCACCACGGTGCGCGATGGTATCGAGAAGGTCGCTGTAGTGGCGCGTGCGGTGCCGGCGGAGCGGCTCGATCTGGCCCATATTGGCGATCTCGCGGTCTATTCGCGCAACGGCGTGGCCGTTCCACTGTCGCAAATTGCACAAGTTGAATATGCGCACGAGGAGCCGATCCTCTGGCGCATCAGCCGCGACATGGCAATCACCGTGCGCGGCGACGTGATCGATGGCGTGCAGCCTCCCGACGTCACCAATGCCATCTGGCCGAAGCTACGGTCCATCCGCGACAGCCTCGAGCCGGCCTACCGGATCGAGATCGGCGGCGCCATCGAGGAATCGCAGAAGGGGAATGCATCGATCTTCGTGTTGTTTCCGGTGATGGTCATCGCCATGCTAACGTTGCTGATGATCCAGCTTCAAAGCTTCTCGCGGCTGCTGCTGGTCTTCCTGACGGCACCGCTCGGCATCGTCGGTGCCTCGCTGGGGTTGAATGTCGCCAACCAGCCGTTCGGCTTCGTCGCGTTGCTGGGACTGATTGCGCTGGCCGGCATGATCATGCGGAATGCTGTGATCCTGGTCGACCAGATCGAAGCAGATGTAGATCAGGGCCTGACCCGTCACGAGGCAATCGTGGAAGCGACTGTCAGGCGTGCCCGGCCGGTCGTCCTTACGGCAATGGCCGCGATTCTGGCCATGATTCCGCTGTCGCGGTCGGCATTCTGGGGGCCGATGGCGATTACGATCATGGGTGGTCTGTTCATCGCGACATTCCTGACCCTGATGTTCCTGCCGAGCCTTTATGCGATGTGGTACCGCAAGCGGCTGGGCGAGCGCGGCGGCGAACCAGACCAAGCACCTGTCAGGCTGGAGCGAGAAGCACCGTCCGCTGCCGGCGCCCTTGCGACCGCGGCCTAATGACAGAAGGAGCATGGAACCGGATGACTGAGGTCACAGACGCGGTCGAGACAGACATGCGGGAGCGCATCCTGGTCACCGCTGAGCGCCTGTTTCAGGAAGTTGGGTATCAGAAGACGACGGTCGCTGACATTGCCAAGGTCCTGCGGATGAGCCCCGCGAATGTTTATCGCTTCTTCGATTCCAAAAAAGCAATCAACGCGGGCGTTGCACGGCGGCTCATGGGCGAGGTGGAGATCGCGGCGCAGGACATCGCCGGCCAGCGAAGGAGTCCCACTACGCGGCTGCGCGAGCTGCTGGCAACCGTGCACCGTATGAACTCGGACCGTTACGTCGGCGACTCCAAGCTGCATGAGATGGTCGCTGTCGCGATGGAAGAAAACTGGGATGTCTGCAAGGCGCACATTGAACGCATCACCGGCGATATCGCGACGGTTATCGCGGACGGAGTGACCACCGGCGAATTCCATGCTCCGGATGTCGGGCTTGCTGCCATATGCACCTGTACGGCGATGCTGCGCTTCTTCCATCCGCAAATGATCGCCGACTGCGACGATAAGCCGGGCCCCACGCTCGAGCAGATGATCGACTTCGTTGTCGCGGCGTTGACTCCCCGGATCAGGTAACGACCGTCGTTATACCCAAAGATGATTCCGCCAAGGACGGCTACGTGCCCGGGCATGGCTCGGGCGCGTGAGGATGAGCGTCGTCCATCCTCCAAGCACAATGCGCTGCTCCAGAACGAATCCACGCGCGCAATAGCTGGCAATTGCAGAACGGGCTTGCGCGTTGAGCAGCCCTGACAGCACGACCACGCCGTTGCGTGCAGTCAGTCTTCTTATGGGCGTCGCGAGCTGACGCAGCGGATCGAGAAGGATATTGGCGAGCACCAAAGCATAGGGAGAACGCTCGCGAAAGCGCCGTGCACCGACGCCTGCGGCATGCACGATCTCCACCTCCGCCGCAACGCCATTGACGCGCGCGTGCTCGCGGGCGACCGCAACCGCGCGGCGATCGATGTCGCTACCGAGCACGGGAACATGCAATGCCTTCGCGGCGGCAATTGCGAGCACGCCGCTGCCGGTTCCGATATCGAGCACGGCCGGCCTCTTTGGCAGCGAGCGATCGCCGGGCTTTCGTCGCATCCCCTGTTTGATGATGCGGTCGAGCGCGAGCAGACAGCCGCGTGTGCTCGCATGATGGCCGGTACCGAAAGCGAGGGTTGCCTCGATCTGGACTGCAATCCGGCTGTTTCCTACCCGGTCGCGGTCATGCTCCCCGTGCACGGTGAAGCGGCCGGCCTCGACCGGGGTCAGCCCTTCGAGGCTCTTGCGCACCCAGTCCGTCGGCGGGAGCGTGTCGAAAACCAGCTCCGCGGCGAGTCTCTCTCCTGCTGTCGAGGCGACCAGAGCCCGGATCGCTTG
>DASXIG010000254.1:0-2431 GCA_036498105.1 Xanthobacteraceae bacterium
GCGTAATACGGCGCATAGAACACCGCGCGGAAATTCTCAGCGAGCTTGATGCGCACGAGGCGGCCCCCACCGTTACGCGCACGCATGTGCTCGGCTAGGAAGCAGCGGCAAGCTCAGGCGGCATGAATGCACGAACGGCAGGCGCTGGCGCGTTCCAGCGCTCGACCTCGACCAGCGCGGTCAGCGCGCTCGACCCCTGTGCGAGCGGCGAGGTGCCGATGTCCAGCGTCAGCACGTTGGCGTTGCCATGACGCTCGGGCTCGTCGCTTGCGGCGGCCGGATCGAACCATGCGCCGGTCGCCATGACCGCTACGCCCGGCATCACGTCGGGATCCACCACTGCGCCGGCGAGGCACGCCCCGCGCGCGTTGAAGACGCGCACGATATCGCCGTCCCGAATATCCCGCCGCGCCGCGTCAGGCGGGCTGATGCGAACGGGCTCGCGCCCCGCGACCTTGTAGGCGCGCGACACGGGCCCCGCGTCCATCTGGCTGTGGAGCCGGCTCGCCGGCTGATGGGTCACGAGGTGAAGCGGCCAACGCTCCGTGGCGGCACTTCCGAGCCACTCCGCGGGCGGGATCCAAGTCGGATGTGCCGGACAGTCCGCATAGTCGAAACCGGAAACCGCATCCGACACGATCTCGATGCGGCCGGATGGAGTCTTGAGGGGATGGCGCTCGGGATCGCGACGGAAATCTTCGAACAGCACGTAGTCGCGCTCGGGCTCCGGCAGCTCGACGAATCCCTCCGCCCAGAACTGCTGGAAGCCGGGCAGCTCGACGCCCTTTGCCGCCGCGCTCGCCCGCACCCGATCATAGACCAGCTGGCACCAACCCATCTCGTCGCGCTCTTCGGTGAATGCGCTCTTATAACCGAGGTGCTGCGCCAACGCGCTGAAAATATCGAAATCGTTCCTTGCGCCGCCGACGGGATCGATAGCACGATGCATGGCGAGCACGAAGGAATCGCGCGAGGAGCCTCCGACATCATTGCGTTCGAGCGACGTCGTCGCCGGAAGCACGATATCGGCATGCCGCGCGGTGGGGGTCCACCAGCTGTCGTGCACGATGACCGTCTGCGGCTTCTGCCACGCGCGGCGCAGCCGGTTCAGGTCCTGATGATGGTGGAACGGATTGCCGCCGGCCCAATAAATCATCTTGACGTCGGGATAGGCGTAACGGCGGCCATTGAATTCATAGGCCTCGCCGGGCGCGAGCAACATGTCGGCAATGCGGGCCACCGGGATCATCGAGCGTGCCGGGTTGAGCGGCAATGGGAGCTCAGGCCCGGCAACATCGGCGCGCGGTACGCCGATCCCGTTGGTGGAGCCGTGCCCGAAGGCAAACCCCGTCCCCGGCAGACCGATCCCTCCCAGCATCGCAGCCAGCACGATCGCCGCCCAGTAGGGCTGCTCGCCATGATGCGCCCGCTGCAATGACCACGCGCAGGTGATCATCGTCGGCGCTGAAGCTGCATGCAGGGCCAGCGAACGGATCGTCTCGGCGGCAACGCCGGTGATGGCCGCTGCCCAATCAGCGTTTTTCTCTATGCCGTCGTCGAGACCGAGCAGGTAGCGCCGAAACTTATCGAACCCCGTGCAATAGCGTGCAACGAATTCCGCATCGTAGCGCTCCTGGCTCAGCAGCGTGTGCGCCATGGCGAGCATCAGCGCTGTGTCAGTATTGGGGCGGATCGCAATCCACTGCGCGCCGAGAAAGTCGGGCGCGTCCGACTTGAGCGGACTTATCGACACGAACTCGATTCCGGCTTCCTTCGCCCGCCGCAGCCAAGTCTCCAGGCTGTGCACTCCGGCTCCGCCGGATGTGACCTGGGCGTTCTTGAGTGCGAGCCCGCCGAACGCAATCATGAGGCGCGCGTGCTTGACTATCGAAGCCCAGTCGGTGATGTCGCCGACCACCGGCTGGAACGTGCCGATCACGCGGGGCAAGACATATTGCGCCGCGCCAAAGCTGTAGTTGGCGACCTGATCGACACATCCGCCGCCGAGAAACAGAAACCGGCGCAGCAGGCTGCGCGCGTGATGGACCCGACCGGCCGACGACCAGCCATATGAGCCGCCCAGTATGGCCGTGGGACCGAACTCCTCGCGCACGCGCGAAAGCTCCTCGGCAACTGTCGAGAGCGCCTCGTCCCACGACACTTCGCGGAACCGGTCGCTGCCAGTGCGATCCTTGCCTTCGCGCCATCCCTCCCGAATGGCGGGGCGCGCGATGCGCAGGGGCGAGTGCACCATCGCGGGAATGGCCTCCAGCATCCGCGAAGGTGCCGTATCGCGAGGAAACGGCTCGCAGCCCACGATACGGCCGTCCTCGACCAGTGCGGTATAGGCGCCCCAGTGGGCGAGCGTGGGGAAGCGTGCGACGGTCATCGCCGCCATGCTACCGGGACCAGATGCGCCGGGCAACGGCCC
>DASXIG010000255.1:0-4267 GCA_036498105.1 Xanthobacteraceae bacterium
CGCAGCCGCACCGTCATCGCCGCGGTGACGAAAGCCAAGCTCAGAATCAAATAATACAGAAACAGGATTCGGTATATCGGGCTGAATTCCAGCCCGAACCTGGCGGCGAAGCCTTCGTCCGAGGCATTGAACGGAATGCCGAAGAAGGTCGGCCGTGGAATGCTGGCTATGCCCGCATAGCCGCCGGTAACCGGGACCCAGTTGATGAGCACGAGGCGGATGATCTCGCCGAAGGCCAGCGTGACGATTGCGAGGTAGTCGCCGCGCAGGCGCAGCACGGGGAAACCGAGCAGAATTCCCCAGCAGGCGGCAAGGCAGCCCGCGACCGGTAGCAGAATCCAGAAGGACAGCCCGAGGGTGGTTGCCAGCAGCGCGTAGGAATACGCGCCGACCGCATAAAAGGCCACGTATCCGAGGTCGAGAAGGCCGGCCAGACCGACCACGATGTTGAGGCCCCATCCCAGCATGACGTAGATCAGGATCTGAACGCCGAAATTGTCGATCCATTTCACCGCGCCCTGATATCCCGCCAGCCACAAGGCCAAAGCTGGATACAGCACAGCGAACGCGAGCACCGCCGGGGTGAACCACCCGGTGAAACGGGAAGCCCGGGCGGCAGCGGCGGGTTTCAAACCCGCCCCTACATCCTCCCGCGGCGCCGCAATCGGGCGATCGCGCCGCCGTGCGATCACGAGCGAATAAGCAAAACGGCCTGCGGAGATGACGGCTACCAGAGCTGCAAGCAGCGGCCAGCGGGTCTCCAGGATGAGCTCATTGTGAATATTCAGGACCGTGTTGAAGCCGATCAGCGGGAGCAACAGCCCGAAGGTGATGAGAGCGGTCGTCCCGGTCTCGCGCAGCGCGCGGCCAAAATCGAGGCGGCTGTGCGCCTCTGAGCGCATCTTACACTTTCTCCACGTCCGGCCGGCCCAGCAGACCCTGCGGCAGGAAGATCATGGTAATCGCGAGAATGGAAAATGCGGCGACGTCCTTGTAGTCCGTGGAGAAATAGGCGGACCACAAGGTCTCGATCAGTCCGATGAGAATTCCGCCGAGCACGGCGCCCGGAAGCGAGCCGATGCCGCCGAGCACGGCTGCGGTGAACGCCTTCACCCCCGGCACGAATCCATCCGCGAAGCTGACCACGCCGTAGTACATGAGATAAAGCGTGCCCGCGACGGCAGCGAGCGCCGCTGCGATCACGAAGGTGATCGAGATCGTGCGGTCTACGTTGATGCCGAGCAGCGCGGCCATTTTCTGATCCTGCTCGCAGGCGCGCTGCGCGCGTCCGAGCGCGGTCTTGCTCACGACGAACCAGAACGCTGCCAGGAGCGCGGCCGTGACCAGCCAGACCGCGATCTGCTTGTAGGATAGGGCGACATCGTAGCCATCGCTGCTCGACATCAGCACGATCACGTCGTTGAACATCGGCGGGATCGATTTGTTGCGCGGGCCCTGGGCGACCTGCACGAAATTCGAAAGGAAAATCGACATGCCGATGGCGGAGATCAATGGCGCGAGCCGAAAAGAGCCCCGCAGCGGGCGATACGCAACGCGCTCGATGGTCCAATTGAGGAGCGACGTGAGCAGCATGGCAACCACGAGCACGATCAGGAGCGCGGCAGCTATCGAGGCGATCCCAAGCCAGGTCGTGAGGAAGAGAAACGTGATCAGCGCGATGAAGGCCGAGACCATGAATACGTCGCCATGGGCGAAGTTCACCATGCCGATGATGCCGAAGACCATCGTGTAGCCGATGGCGATGAGACCGTAGATGGAGCCCAGCGTAATGCCGTTGATCACCTGCTGGGTGAAGACGTCCATTCCCTCGCGTCCCCTCCAATATCCCCGACGCTCCGGGTCGACTGAACGTCTAGCAGGGGATAACGGGACCGGCAATGTTGCGTCCGAAATGCTGGAACCAAATTCCCTACTAGCGAGGACAGACGACGGACGACGGACGACAGACGACAGACGACAGACGACAGACACGCATTCCGTCCTCCGTCCTCTGTCGTCCGTCGTCTGTAGACTGCATTGACAGTTGCTGCCGGCGGTGCCTTGCTCCGCGCTGCGGCATGCAGGCTGCTGCGTTGCTGCGTCTGGAAGGATCTCCATGGTTGTCACGAAGTCCGAGGATTCGATCGGCGCGAAAGGACGCCCGTTCACCGGCTCGGAATATCTCGCCAGTCTGCGCGACGGGCGCGAGGTGTACATCTATGGCGAGCGGGTAGACGACGTCACCACGCATCCCGCCTTTCGCAATGCCGCCCGCTCGATTGCCCGGCTGTATGACGCCTTGCACGACAAAGACAGCAGGGAGGTGCTCACCTGGCCGACCGATACGGGTTCCGGCGGTTTCACCCACAAGTTCTTTCGAGCGGCGCGCTCGCGCGAAGAGCTGATCGCGCAGCGCGATGCCATCGCGCACTGGGCGCGGCTGTCCTACGGCTGGATGGGACGCTCGCCGGACTACAAGGCTTCGCTGATGAACACATTGGGGGCCAACCACAAATTTTATGGGAAGTTCTCCGGCAATGCGCTCGCGTGGTACCGCCGCGCGCAGGAGAATGTGCTGTTCATGAACCACGCAATCGTCAACCCGCCGGTCGACCGGTCGAAGGCGGCGGATCAGGTGAAGGACGTCTTCATCACCATCCAGAAGGAGACCGATTCCGGCATATATGTCAGCGGCGCCAAGGTGGTTGCGACTTCATCGGCGCTCACCCATTACAACTTCCTCGGCCAGAACGCCGCCGTTCCGACCCACGATACCGACCTTGCGGTGATGTTCATTGCGCCCATGAACGCGCCGGGAGTGAAGCTCCTCTGCCGTGCGTCGTACGAGATGATGGCAAGCATCATGGGCAGCCCCTTCGATTATCCGCTCTCCTCGCGCTTCGACGAGAACGATGCGATCTTCGTGTTCGACAACGCGTTCATTCCCTGGGAGGACGTGCTGCTTCACCGCGACCTGGAGAAGCTGAAGATCTTCTTTCCGCAATCGGGCTTCCTGGCGGGCTATCAGTTCCAGGGCTGCACCCGGCTGGCGGTGAAGCTTGATTTTATGGTGGGCCTGATCGCCAAGGCGCTGCGCACGACGGGCGCCGACGATTTTCGCGGCAACCAGGCGATGCTGGGTGAGATCATCGCATGGCGAAACCTGTTCTGGGCGCTGACCGATGCGATGGCCGCTAGTCCCACGCCCTGGGTCGACGGCGCGGTGCTGCCCAACCTGCAGTCCGGGTCCAGTTACCGGGTATTTGCAGGCGACGCGTACGGCCGGGTGAAGGAGATCGTCGAGAAGATCATCGCCTCCGCGCTGATCTATCTTCCGTCTTCCAACAAGGACTTTGAGAACCCGATCATCGACAAGTATCTCGCCAGATATGTGCGCGGCTCCTACGGTATCGGCTACAAGGAGCGGATCAAGGTCATGAAGCTGTTATGGGACGCGATCGGTACCGAGTTCGGCGGCCGCCACGAGCTCTACGAGATGAACTATGCCGGCAATCACGAGGACATCCGGATTCAGGCCATGTGGAACGCTCGCAGCACGGGTGCGCTCGACAGCATGGTGGCGCTCGCGGAGCAGTGCATGCGCGACTACGACGAGAAGGGCTGGCGCGGAGATTCATGGCTCAACCCGGATGATGCTCCTGTTTCGGGCCGGGGCGGCAGCAAGCACGCGGCGGAATGATGAGCTGGATTGATCAGCGCCCCGACGATGCGATGGACGGGGCTTTCACCGCCGTCGGCCCGGAAGTCGTGCGCACTGTTGATCCCCCCCTGTTTCGCGAGGCCATGAGCAGGCTTGGGGCCGCGGTTCATGTGATCACCACGGCCGGTCCCGGCGGCAAGGCAGGCACAACAGCGACCGCGGTCTGTTCCGTCTCGGATGCTCCGCCGACGCTCCTCGTGTGCCTGAACCGGCGCAGTCAGACCAATCCGGCGGTCGTGGAGAACGGGGTCTTTTGCGTCAATACGCTGGGGGATGAGGGGGCCGGGATAGCCGATGTTTTCGCCGGCCGGACCGGGATTTCCGGCAGCGACCGGTTCGCGACCGGGGACTGGACGGTGCTCTCGACCGGCAGCCCGGTCCTGGTGCCGGCGGTGATCGCGTTCGACTGCCGGATCGTCGAGGTACGCTCGGTGGGCAGTCACAACGTATTCTTCGGGGCAGTGGAAGCGGTGCGGCTCGGCCCCGCCGGCCAAGCCCTCGTCTATCATGACCGCTCCTACAAGCGCGTGTAACGCTCGCGAGTAG
>DASXIG010000256.1:0-2544 GCA_036498105.1 Xanthobacteraceae bacterium
CAATATTCCGGAAAAAGAAGTCGATCTCATTGGCACCAAAGAGATGCTTGCAGCCCGCGATGGTTTTCACCCCGCGCTGATTCGCCTTTTGCTGGATGCCGCGCGCGAGATTCACGGCAAACAGGGTCTTTTCGAGGAGGCCGGTGAGTTCCCGGGAACGACCCAGGTCGATCTCCGAGTCTCGACCGATGCCGATCAGCACAAACGTTTCGGGCAGAGCTTTCTCAACCATTACTTGCCGTTCTGGGTTGCGACGCTCGCCGAGCGGGCCATCATCATATTGCTCCCTCTTGCTGCAGTTCTCTTCCCGCTCTTTCACTACCTTCCACAGTTACTCCGTTGGCGTCTCCGGTCACGGGTCTATCGGTGGTATGGCGAGTTGACTCTGCTCGAGCGAGATGTCGCCGCGCGCACCGGCGTATTGCCGATGGAGAAGTGGCTGGCTGACTTGGAACGCATTGAGCGAGCGGTAGCCCGAATACACACACCTGCCGGGTTCGCGAGTGAGGCTTATACGCTACGCGAACACATTGGTCTGGTCCGCCGCGCCATAATCCAGCGGAACAGTGTGCCGCCGGTTACAGCCGCGAAGTGACGTTTGGGGTCAGCTGAGGAGAGATGGTCGGAAGGCCGACCGGAAGAGCGAGACTATCGGCAGGGTTAGCACCGCAAACGTACGACCTCAACGGGCGCGGTCGAGCAACGCGCGGGCGCGCTTGACCACGGGCTCGTCCACCATTCGGCCTTCGAAGGCAAAAGCGCCTTCGCCTCCCGCTTTGGCCTCTTCGGCCGCTGCGATGACACGGCGTGCATGGTCGAGCGCTTCCTGCGAAGGAGAAAAAGCGCGGTTGAGGATCGGCACGACGGCGGGGTGCACGCAGGTTGCGCCGTCGAAGCCGAAGGCGCGCGCTTCCTGCGCGCTCTTTTCGATGCCTGCCAGGTCGCCGTAGTCGGCGACCGTGCGCAGAAGTCCGAACGACCGCACGCCCGCGGACTTCGCCGCGAGATGCACCATCAGCTTGGGAAGACGCAGCACTTCCGGCGTCGGCTCGGCATCGAGCGAAGTCGCGAGGTCCTCGCCGCCCGTGACCAGCGCAAAGACACGCGGTGTGGAACGTGCAAGGCTTCGGGCATCGAGCACCGCGCCGGGATCCTCGATCATGGGGACGAGCCCCATCGGGGACCGGCCGGAGGATTGCTCGATCCTTTCGAGGAGCGCTGCGAGCTCTTGCAGCTTGCGCGGCTCGCGCGTCTTGGAGACGAAAAGCCCGAAGGCGCCGGCACGACACGCCGCTTCGGCGTCGAGCGCAAAAAGCTCAGGCTCGGAGTTGATGCGCACGAAAACGAGCGCGCCACGCTGGGCGACGGCCGCGACCAAGGAGGGGAGCCGCGCCCGCGCCGATGATTTTTCAGCCGGCACGACCGCGTCTTCAAGATCGAGAATGATCGCGTCCGCTCCCCGCTCGTGCGCCTTGGCGATGAAGCGCTCCGAGCTTGCCGGCACATAGAGCAGCGATCGGATGAGACCAACGTGCTGAGCCGTCATGCAGGACAATCTGATGTGCTCTCAGCCGAGCGGCAGACTCCGTTGTACCTCCCCCTGAAAGGAGGAGGTCGGCTCGCGCCGATTTTATCGGCGGGAGCCGGGTGGGGGTCGACCGCGAGGCATGACGAATCCGTAAAGCGCGGCCCCACGCGTGACCCCCACCCGAGCCGCGCGGTCACGCCACGGCTCCCTGCTGGCGCAGCCGAGCGATCTCTTCCGACGAGAGCCCCGCTTCGGCCAGAACGGCGTCCGTGTGCTCGCCCAGGCGCGGAGCCGGCCGGCGCCAGGCGCCTGGCGTCTTCGACAGGCGCGGAACGATGTTGTGCATGGCTACGCGGCCAAGCTCACCGTCCTCGGCATCGACGATGATCTCGCGCTCGCGGAAATGAGGA
Organism: Xanthobacteraceae bacterium; assembly: GCA_036498105.1. Taxonomy (GTDB): domain Bacteria; phylum Pseudomonadota; class Alphaproteobacteria; order Rhizobiales; family Xanthobacteraceae; genus VAZQ01. The sequence goes on from DASXIG010000256.1 coordinate 1,939, forward strand.
TCGGCCATCGCATCGGCGATGGAATAGACCGGCCCGACGGTGACGTTCGCCTCCCGCATCGACGCCAGCGCTTCATCGCGCGTTCTCGTGGCAAACCACGCGCCGACCGCCTCATCCACGAGCGCACGATGCTCGACGCGCGCGGTGTTCGAATTAAAGCGTGCGTCCTCGATCATGTCCGCCCGGCCGATCGACCGGAACAGCCGGCGCGCCATGCTCTCGATCGAAGCCGAAATCGCCACGTAGTGCCCGTCGCGGCAGCGATACACGTTGCGGGGAGAAGTGGTGTTGGACGCGCTCCCCGCCCGCTCCTTGATCTTGCCCGTGAGCTGATAGATCGCGGCTTCCGGCCCGAGCACCGAGAATATCGCCTCGAGCAGCGACACATCGATCACCTGCCCGCGCGCCTTGTCATGGTCGCGGGCGCGCAGCGCGGTGACGGTCGCGAACGCGCCGTAGAGGCCCGCCACCATGTCCGCGAGCGCAAGCGGCGGCAGCACCGGCTCGCGATCGGGAAATCCGGTGCGGTCGGCAAACCCGCTCATCGCCTCGACCAGCGAGCCGAAACCCGGAAGCGATGCGTACGGGCCGGTTTGGCCGAACCCC
>DASXIG010000257.1:0-2910 GCA_036498105.1 Xanthobacteraceae bacterium
GTTTCGGCGATGAGGGGATCGGCGCGAAACCCATCGAGCGCCTCGATGAGCGTGCGCGGCAGCCGCTCGGGGAGCGGCTCCGAGGCTTTGGCACGGCCTTCTACCAGCGCATAAAGGTTTTCATTCCACGGCGGGCCCGGATCGGCGGCGCTGCGGATCGCCTCCATGCCGGCAGCGAGCGAGAAGGCGGCGGTGAGATAGAAATTCGTGCTGATGTCGGGAGCGCGGTTCTCGACGCAGTACCGGTTCATGGGCAGCCGCAGCATGGCGGAGCGGTTGTTGCTTCCATAGCAGCGCAGGACGGGAGCCCATGACATGTCGGCCATCTCGCCCTGCGCGAGCAGCCCCTTGTACGAGTTGAAGGTCGGGCACGACAGCGCCGTAAGCGCCGGCGCATGCGCAAGCAGCCCCGCGGTGAACTGGAAGGCGATATCGGGAAATCCGATGTTGTAGCGCTTGCCATGCTCGCCCACCGGCGTATGCGCCGGATCGAACAGGTTCGCCTTCGTCCTCGCGTCCGCCAGCGACATGTTGTAATGCGCGCCCGAGCGAAACTCCGTGCTGAACGGCTTGGGCATGAAGCTCGCGATCGCTCCCACCGACCGCGCAACCTGCTTGGCCATGACGCGCATGAAGATCAGGCGGTCGCACAGCGCGAGCGCGTCGCCATAGGCAAAATCGAACTCGTACTGGCCGCGGCCGCCCTCCTGGTCGAACGAATAAACGCCCCATCCCAGCTCGCGCATGTGCTCGACCATGGGATGCAGGAAGGAGATGGATTGCAGCGTCTGATCGACGTCGTAGGCGGGACAAATGCCCTGATAGCCGCTCTCCGCAATCGGCTTGTACTGGCCATCGACCCTGCGCAGGACGTAGAACTCGGTCTCCACTCCGATATTGAAGACGTATTGCTCGGCCTGCGCGAGGACGCGCTTGAGCATGACGCGCGAGCAGTTGGCGTAAGGCTCGCCGTGGTAATAAAGATCGCTCGCAAACCAGGCAAAACGCTTGTCCCACGGCAGGATCATCATGCTCGCGAGATCCGGCACCGCGGCGCACTCGTCCTCCTGCGGTCCGACCAGGCCCATGCCTTCCATGGCGCCCACGGTGAACAGCTCGGAGCCTCCCGCCATCTTCTCGAAGCTCGCGATCGGGATGGTCTTTGCTTTCGCCACGCCGTGGACATCGACGTAGGTGGCGAGACAATATTCGACGCCTCTGCCGATCAGCTCGCGTTTCGTCTCTGCAACTAATTGATTCATTCCGCTGCCGTGCGCTGCTCAATCCGCCGTTGGCCCAGCACGCGGTCGAGAATCCAGTTGTCTATCGTGTGCACCAGCGGTTCCATGCTGGAGAAGCGGCCGGGACGGCTGAACGGGTTGGACAGGCCTTGCAGCTGCAGCTCGGCGATGCCGTTGTCCTCACTGATCACGATGTCGAAGCGCTTGTGATAGTTCGGCACGATCTGCGCGAAGTCCGCCCGCTCCACCGAGTCCCTTGGAAAGCAGAAGCCGGCGGAATACTGCACCAGGTGCGGGCCGTCGGGAGCCATCTGCTTGAACCACATGCAATCGAGATCGGCGCCGATCACGCTGCAGGGATAGATCAGAATATACTGCGCGCCTTCCGCCGCCGGCCCCCGCAGCGTGGCGATGCGGTCGAACGCGGCGTCGCCGCCCAGGGTCGCGCGCGAGGCGGTCGTGCGTGATTGCAGCAAAACGTAATTGCCGGGAGCGCCGTCGATCGGATTCCACTGCGCCTTCACCCCGCCGATCGTGCCCTGATGCACCGTGGGCAGGTGAAAATTCTCCAGCGAGTTTTCGATATAGCTCTTCCAATTGGTGCGGACCGCCAAATCCTTACGCCGCACCGTAACCATGCTCTCGAACTCGTAGGAGGCCGTGAACCTGTCGATATCGCCGAGATACTCCTGCAGCGACACGCATCCGGGATCCAGATTGACGAACAGGAACCCCGACCAGGCGTCGAGCTTCACCTGCGTCAATCCGTAGCCGGAGGGATCGAAATTGCGCGTATCCTGCATGCCATTGGGAGCGCGCAGGTCGCCGGTCGTGGAATAAAGCCAGCTGTGATAGGGGCAGCGAATGGCCCTGCAATTGCCCTCCCCTTCCAACAGCTTCGCGCCGCGATGCCGGCATGAATTTATGAAGGCGCGGATGCGTCCGTCGTCGCCGCGCATGACGATGAGCGAGACGCCGACCAGCGACACCGTGAAATAGTCGCCTGGTCCCTTCAGGTATTCCGCGCGTCCGATCAGGTTCCAGCATTTGTGGAAGATGCTGGAAACCTCGCGCTCGTAGAACTCACGCGAGATGTAACAGGCCGGCGGCAGCGTTTGCGCTTCCAGCAGCGGCTTGCGCACCCCGGCATAGACGTCGGGATCGAACAAATCCATTCTCTCTACTCTCGCTACGCGCCTATCTACTCTCGCTGCCCGCCTATGGCCCACCGGCTGGCCGATTCCGCTTTCTTCAACAAACCGCTCAAATCTTGTATGCCTTTCGTGCCCATGACAAGCCGCTGGGGCTCGTTTGGGGGCCCCAAGGAGTGCACATGCCGGCTGCGCGCCGATGGGAGTTGATGACCAGCCCGGAGATCGCGGCGGCGGTCCGGGACGGCATGGACCTCGCACTGCTCCCCGTGGGAGCCACCGAGCAGCACGGGCCGCATCTCGCGACCGGCTGCGACACGATTTCCCCCGAGAAGATCGCATGGCGCGTCTCGGAACGCACAGGGGTAGTGGTGCTCCCGGCCCTGCCCTACGGGATTTCCCTGGGTCATACCAGCCACTGGGCCGGCACGGTTTCGCTTCACCCCCAGACGCTTACCCAGGTGGTGCTGGAGATCGCGCGCTGGGTGATTGCCTCCGGATTCAGCAAGCTCATCATG
>DASXIG010000258.1:0-2347 GCA_036498105.1 Xanthobacteraceae bacterium
ATAATCATCGACCCAGGTGCGCAGCTCATCGATGTCGGAGCCTTCCACCACGTTGGGTCCTTTGAACACATAGGCATTGTAGGAGCTTATGTATCCGAGCATCCATGCTTCATAGGCCTTGCCTTCGATCGCCTTGCGGGAATTCCAATCCGTGCAAGGGACGCCGCCATATCCGAGCGAAACGAAGGTCTGAGCTTGCGCGGACGAAACCCATGAAGCAACCGCGATTAACATGGACGCAAGTGCAATGCTTGCTGTGGTCACTCTCACCGATTTGCTCCCATCATTGCGCAGCAGCCTGCCTGGATCACGCAGGCTTCCGGTAACATTGACAGCCCGCGGTTGCCGGCTGGTTACTAAACCTCCATCCCCTTGAGGGCAAAACAAACAACGGCCAACAGGAGGGCCGGCACCCCGCTCATCTCCGGATGGGCGCAAAGGTTCTTGGCACTGTCGCACAACTCAAGGGCCCAGGGCGTGCCGTTTTCAATTTCCAGGCCCGCGACATAAAACACCGCCGTAGCCGCGACCAGCAGGAACACGAAACCAAATGCCAGGCCGGAGGGGGCAAACCTGCCGCCAATCTTGCCGGAGGATGGGGCGCGGGGGTGCTGCAACGGAAAGGCGAGGGAATTGATTCCCAAGGCCGGCCGATCGGAAACCGGAGGTCCGCAAGGTTGCGCGGCCACTGCTTTCCGCCATCGGACGGCAGGCGCAGAGCAAAAATCCTCATCGTCCTGCGACTGTAGAAACTGCACGCCGATGTGCCTGTCCTTTCGCCACGCGACCCGGCACAATCGGCGCGACGCGCCGTCTTTGCTCATGAGCAAATGGAACCGGTCCGGCAAAGTCTTCGTGCGGGCCGGCCCAAGCCGAGCGCCGTCCTCGGACAGGTCCCAGATCACGCAGGGGACGAGGGCGTCCCCGCTTTCATACCTGATCCAAGCCGCCTGCCGTTTGGGTCTGCGCCGCGACTTCCTGAGCTCCCGCTGACGCCCGGCCATTCAGACTCTCCGAGGGAGCCTTTAGCCAGAAAACATTCCGCAACGGTAAATCCGATATTCACAATCCCCTGAACGGAAAGTAACGACCTCAGTCGTAGCCTGAGGCATCGCCGGCGGCCGAGGAGATTATTCCAGCTCGCTGAGCCGAATAGCGAAATTCGGCAGCGCCGCTGGCGTGAGCGTCTCGTTCGGCCCGCGCTTCGTCACGGACGACCATTTATCGCCGGCGGGACCCGTGTGGATCCAGGTGATACGCGCATTCGCGTCCACAACCCAGAACTCCTGGACCCGGTGGCGTGCATAGAGGCGCGCTTTCAAGCCCTTGTCGTAAGCAAGGCTCGAGGCAGCGACCTCGATTGCGAGCAACAGCCCACCAGGTGCAAGATAGGAAAAATTCGCGTCCGATTTGACCAGCGACTTCCTCGCGAACACGGCAATGTCAGGCTCCAGCATCGTGCTGTCGCTGAACTGCACGGTCATCTCTATACCCAGCATCAGATCGGCCGGCAGCGCCCGCGCAATAGCCAAGTTGAGCTCATTCTTGACGCGCTCATGGGTATATCCCTTCGCTGACATCATCACGAGATCACCCTCGATGAGCTCGAACCGTTCCTCCTCGCTGAGGATGCCCGCTTCGACCATGCGACGGATGTCCTCTACGGTGAATTCCCTGCGGGGCAGGCGGTCAGTTGCGCGGGTCAATGCAACGTTCATCGCTCGGCTCGTTCATGCAGCAATGCGGATATATAATAGCATATCTCCATCGCCGCACCGCGGGGGCCAGTACCTTCATGTCGTCGCGCCGCGACCCCGCATCGCCTGACCTGGGGCGTCTGCTGGAGGGCATTCGCGCCGGGGAGCGCGCGGTGATCGCCCGTGCCATCACGCTCATCGAGAGCCGCCGGAGCGACCATCAGAAGCTGGCGCGCAAGCTCGTGCAGGAGTTGCTCCCATTCACCGGCAAGGCTGTCCGCGTGGGGATCACCGGGGCGCCGGGCGTGGGCAAGTCGACCACCATCGATGCGCTCGGCAGCTTTCTCACGGGCCAAGGCCACAGGGTCGCCGTTCTTGCCATCGACCCCTCTTCCACGCGCGGTGGCGGCTCCATTCTCGCGGACAAGACCCGCATGCCGCGGCTCGCCGTTGATGCACATGCATTCGTGCGTCCCTCCCCCTCTTCCGGCACGCTCGGGGGGGTGGCAGCGAAGACGCGCGAGTGCATGCTGCTGCTCGAGGCGGCGGGCTATGACACCGTCCTGGTCGAGACCATGGGCACCGGCCAATCGGAAACGGTCGTTGCGGACATGACCGATCTGTTCCTGGTGCTGATGCTGCCGGGCGCC
>DASXIG010000259.1:0-3230 GCA_036498105.1 Xanthobacteraceae bacterium
TTCAAAGTCTGTTTGAGACGGCGCAGCAGGTTCAGCACCTGGGCCGCGATCGATTTGTCGAGAGCCGAGACCGCCTCGTCCAGAATCACAAGGCGCGGATCGAGCGCGAGCGCCCGGGCGATATTCACACGCTGCTTTTGACCGCCGGACAGCTCGTGCGGATAGCGCGAGGCGAACAGACCGGGATCGAGGCCAACGCGTTGCAGCAGGTCGTGCGCGAGCATCCTCGCTTCGGCGCGGCGCATGCCGTGGACACGCGGACCGTAGCTGATCGAGCCCACGATCGGAAGGCGCGGATTGAGTGAGGAATCGCTGTCCTGAAAGACGATCTGCATGTTGCGGCGCAGGTCGCGCAGGGACAGCCCTTGCGGTCCACCCACCAGGTCGCCGTCGAAAATGAGACGGCCCGCCTCTTGGGGGATGAGGCCCATGAGAATGCGGGCAAGCGTGGACTTGCCGCAGCCGGATTCGCCCACGATGCCCAACGTCTCGCCCTTGAGCACGACGAACGAGACATCGTCGACGGCCTTGATGGAGGCGATCTTGCGGCTGAGCACGCCTCCATGAATCGGGAAGTGCTTTTTAAGATGCTCCGCGATCAGAAGGGGCTGCGCCTTGCCGCCGCGATCGCGCGGATCGTCGGGCGCTTTCGGCGGCGGACGATCAAGGCGCGGCAAAGCTGAAGCTTCGGACACCATCCATCTTCCCCCTCAGGCCCGGATGTCCATTGCCTGACGCAGCCCGTCGCTGACCAGGTTGAACGACAGCGAGCAGATGAAGATCGCAGCACCGGGCAGCGCGCAGACCACCGGCTGCACATAGATCGACTGTCGCAGCGTGGACAGCATCAATCCCCAATCGGGCGTCGGCGGCTCGACGCCCAGGCCGAGAAAGGACAGTCCGGCAGCGAGCAGGATCGACACCGAGATGAGGCTCGAGGCGTAGATCAGCACCGGCGCAAGGACGTTGCGCAACACATGGTGGAGGATGATGGAGAGGCTCGACGCGCCGCTGGCCCGCGCGGCGTCTACAAAATCGCGGCTGCGGATCTGGGTGGTGGCCGCCTCGCACACGCGGCACAGCGGCGGAATGAACACGAGCGTGAGTGCAATGAGGCTGATGGTAATCCCGCCACCCATTGTTCCCGAGATGGCGACGGCAAGCAGCACCGATGGGAACGCGTAGAACACGTCCATGATGCGCATGATCAGGGTGTTGATCCAGCCGCCGGCAAAGCCGGCCAGCAGCCCGAGGAAACCACCGATGCAGGTCGCGAGCCCGACCGGGACGATGCCCATGAGAAGCGATATGCGGCCGCCGAAGATCAATCGCGAAAGCACGTCGCGACCAAGCTCGTCGGTGCCGAGGATGAAGCCCTTGTAGCCGACAGGTTTGAGTCGACGGATCATGCTGGTCGCGTTCGGGTCGTATGGCGCGACCAGTGGCGCAAGGAGGACAGCGAGCGCGATGATCACGATGACAAGCGCGAAGAACAGCGTAACGTAATCGCGGCTCAGGCGGCGGCCGACCGTTCGCCAATAGCCGCGCGCTCGCGCCGTCGGCGGGCTTTGCCTTGCTCTGGGCAGCAGCGGCAATCGCAGCGTCGTATCACTCATGTCGCTCCTCAAGCGCGCTTGATGCGCGGATCGATCGCGGTCTGCAGCAGATCGACCACGAGATTGATGACCACGAACCACAGCGCCAGAACCAGCATCGCGCCCTGAAGCATCGGGATGTCGCGGTTCAAGATCGCCTTATTGAGGAGGAATCCCGTGCCCGGCCAGGTGAAGATCGTCTCGATCAGGATCGAACCGCCCACCAGATAGCCGAATTGCAGGCCCATGACGGTGAGCACCTGCGGCAGTGCGTTGCGCAACGCGTGGCGCAGCACGCTCCAGCCGCGTAGACCCTTAGCGCGCAATGTGAGGATGAATTCCTGCGACAGCATGTCGGCTACGGCGGCGCGCGTGCTGCGCATGATGATGCCCAGCGGCACGAGAGCCGTCGCGATAACCGGAAGTACCGCGTATTTGAGCTGGCTCCAGTGGAGTGGATTGAAGCCGGCGGAGCCTGCGGGGCCCATGCCGGTAGCCGGCAGGACGCGCAGCTCGACCGCGAAGACAATGATCAGAACGATGGCGAACCAGTAATTCGGTACGCTGATCCCGATGACCGCAATGCTGGTGGCGATGCGGTCGGGCGTGCGTCCGACGTAGTAAGCGGCCATAGTCCCAAGTAGAAGCGCCAGGGGGAAGGCAACGCTCACCGCGCCGGTCGATACGAACAGTGTATTGGCGAGCGCGTGCAGCACCTCGTCCAGCACCGGACGGTTTGTCTGTATCGACATTCCGAAATCGCCCGAAAGTGCGCGCAGCAGCCACTTTAAATATTGGACCGGCACCGGCTGATCGAGCCCATAGGCATGCCTGAGGTAGGTGACGTCCGCCTGCGTCGCATCGGGCGGCAGCAGATTTTGAACCGGATCGCCCGGTGCCAGATAGACGAGGCAGAAGCAGATGATCGTCACCCCAATGGCGATCGGGATGGCGAGCATGATCCGCCGTATCGCGTAGTGCCACATCAGCGATCGACCCAGCAATTAAAGTGCCAAGACCTCCTCGATCTTACCTGCCGGCTGGCGAAACGGGGTTCAGAGTGGCGCCCGGATTCGCGGCTGCGTGCACAAAATGCAATCAGCCGCTCGGTGTGACGCCGGGAAAGTGCCGCCGCCGGGATCGCGCCGGATTTGCAAGGCACGGTCCTTGCAAGAGCACCGAGGAACACCACGCAGGAACACCACGCGGGAAGAGCGGCGGCTTCGGATCAATTCCAGCGCGGAGAGGTGCACGTCATGCTCAATCTGCACAAGAACTTTACCTCGGCTTCGCTTGCGCTGCTGATGGCATCGGGCGCATCGACACTCCAGCCGCAAACGGCCGCCGCGGAGACTGTCTTGCGCATCGCCATGACGGCTGGCGACATTCCCGATTGGGCCGGACAGCCCGATCAGGGTTTCGAGGGCTATCGTTTCGTCGGGTTCAACCTCTATGACGGGCTTGTGGACTGGGACCTGTCGCGCAACGATCAGGAGGCCGACATCAGGCCCGCGCTGGCGACCAAGTGGTCGCCCGATCCAAGCAATCCAAAGAGATGGATTATCGAACTGCGCCATGGCGTCAAATTCCACGATGGCTGCGATTGGAATGCTGATGCCGCAATTTGGAACTTCG